>CAZUXX010000149.1:3163-7791 GCA_964624215.1 uncultured Planctomycetaceae bacterium | reverse complement strand
GCCGCTCTCGCATTCAAGGCCTCGCCCGGACACAGGCACAGCGGTCCCAATGGCAGCCGGACAGCATCCCTTCCCGACGTCGCTCCAAACGGCCGGGCGTTGCGTCCTTCAAAAACCCCTGCCGAATTCAGCTGGCGGGCGCGAGCGTCTGGCGGCGAATCGCCCGGGCAATCTCGTCGTCCTCGGCAATTTCCAGCGGCGAGTAGCCGGGGTGTCGTGACGGCTTGTACGGGTCATTCCGCCGCGTGTTGTAGCAGCAGATCAGTGCCCAGCGCGGGTTCTCACTGCGGTTCTGGTCGGAGCGGTGCAGGAGGTTCGCGTGGAAGAAAATGGCGTCGCCGGGTTCGAGTTCAACGAACACCAGTTCGAATCGCTTGAGGGCAACGTCGACTCGTTCGAGGTCGGCCCCGGTCTGGTCTCCCGTTTTGCCATGATCAATGCGGCCGATCGCGTGCGAGCCGCGGAGCACCTGCAGACACCCGTTCTCCTGCGTCGCACGATCGATGGCGATCAGGCAACTGGCCATGTCGGGGAGCAGACAACCGTTGTGGTACCAGTAGCCGTAGTCCTGGTGCCACTCCCAGGCGCCACCGACGCGGGGCTCCTTGAGGATCAGCTTGTGGTGGTAATGGTAGACCTCGTCTCCCAGGAACTGCTGCATCCGGTCGACGATTCGGCGACTGCGGGCGATCGTGCTGTACACGTCGTCAGAAAGTTCATTTCGCAGGGCCAGCGTGACCGGAAGGCCGGTAGCGTCCTTGCGTCCGTAGCGTGACTGCTCCAGCTGCTGGTCCGCACGGGCGATCCGGGACAGCCCCTGGGCCTCCTCCGGAGAAAGCAACTGTTTGACGAGTACGAAACCGTCGGTGCGGAAGCGGGTGACTTCGTCGGAAGCAGTCGTCATCGAGCCGAGTCCCTCATCTGGTGGAGCACGCCGCCGAGTTCGTCGTGGACCTGCTGCGTATTGCGAATGACCAGAACCTGCAGCGGTGCATAGTAACGGATCGTGCCGCGGCCCCCGTTCATCAGCCAGCTTTCCGGTTCGACTGTCGCCTCGATCAGCGAAATCAATTGCGCGACCGCACGAGCCTCGGCTGCCCCGCCAGCCGGCAATCCGGCGGCAGTCTTCATCGTCGCTGTCGTGTGTCCGTCGGACTTCAGATGCCGCTGCCTGTGCTTGAGTCGCTTGTAGCTCTCTTCGAGCCAGTAGTCGACACGTTGCCGCATGCGCACTTGCTCGACACGTGACAACCCGGCGTGGGCCGTGAGTGCGTGGCGCAACACCAGAAGGTCCGGGACATCCCGGACCGCATCGAACGTTGCTTCCTTCCGCACCCGCTGCAAGGTGTCCCGAAACTGCTCCCGCAGTTCTTCAGCCTGCCAGGGAACCGCCGTCAGGGGGCGACCGTCGGAGAGCGATGTCGGCGAGACGCCGGTCAGAGCCAGTGCGACGATCAATGAGGCTTGCATGTCGAACGCTCGCCAAGAAGCGAAGTCGGGCGGGACACTACCACCAGCGCAGCCAGGCGGGCGGATCAATTCGGGCTGCGTTAATGTCAATCAGTTCCAGTGCGTCGAGCAGCTGGGTTCGGGAATATTCGTCCGGAGCCCAACTGAAGAGATTGAGGTTCTCCCAGCCGTCGCGAAGGTACTTGTCGACACAAAAGGCCAGGATCGGATTCTGCAGCGCTTCGGGACGTGCCAGTCGGCCAAAGCTCTCCCGGCCAAACTCGCGAAAGCGGCAGATTGCAAGCAGATGTTCGAGATGTCGCCAGCGGCAGAACGGCCGCCAATAAAGACGGCTCCAGTCCCGGTAGGCCCACTCACCCACGTCCAGCCCGCGACGTTCGCTTTCCCACCAGCGATGCGCATCGGCATGCCGCCGGACAACTTCAGGCAGTGTCAGCTCATTTGCACAAGACGCGGCCTGCCCGACCGGACCCACAACCCGCCAGATTTGTTGCATGTCCCTCTGCCCCCGCCCGGGAGGTGGCGACTGACGTCCGGCTGCCCGTGGAAGGAACGCACTTCCAGCCGAGACGACGCACCATCGACATTCTGTCGATTGCGCGTTTATATCCCATCGTGGCTTGACATTGCAAGTTTCTGCGATCGGCAGCGCCGCGTTTCGCGTATTCGGGGATCCCCCGGGTTTGACAATCCCGGGCGAGTCGTTTGTGATGGGCCTCTTCTCTTTCTGACCGCTGGCCCTCAGCGCAGGTGCCATACGGAGGGGATTCCCGCAACCACGTCCCGGACGCACTTTCGAGACATGCCACATGCACCCGCTCCTCAACCGCAACCTGTTCCTCGTGAAGGAACACGTCGGAATGTTCAAGGCGGCGAACAATTACGACGTCTTCGACCCGGAAACGGGGAATGAAATCCTTCAGTGTCGTGAACCGTCCCTGGGGTTCATGACAAAGATCCTCCGCTTTACCGATTACAAGCGGATGACGCCGTTCGACGTCGAGGTGACCACCCCGTCGGGTGAACAGGTTCTGCGGATCCAGCGGGGGATTTCCCTGTTTCTGTCGAAGGTGGCCGTGTTCGACGAGAACGACGAACCGATCGGGGGCTTCAAGCAGAAGCTCTTCTCGATCGGCGGTGCGTTTCGTGTGCTCGATGAGGAAGACCAACCGGTTTGCGAACTGAAAGGGAAATGGACCTCGTGGGAGTTCCGTTTCGAACGCAACGGGAAGGAACTGGCGCGGGTCACGAAGAAGTGGTCGGGACTGGGGCGTGAACTGTTCACCACTGCGGACAACTACATGCTGCAGATCAGTAACGCAGTCCCGCCCGATCACATCGTGCGCGAGCTGATCATGGCGGCAGTGTTCTGCATCGACATGGTGCTCAAGGAGTAGAACTTCAAAGAAGCCCACCGATGAGCACCATTGCGAAGCCGAGCAGCCACAGGCCGACGACGACTCCGTTGAGCGCGAGCCCGACCCATGCCGCCACCGTGGCTCCACCGTTCTGGGTGAGGGCGACCACCCCCAGAATGGTTCCGACGAGGCTCAGCAAAGGTGCCAGACACCAGCCGAAGGCACAGAAGATCAATAGCCCCAGACCGAACGTCGCGATCTCAGCGCCTTGCGGTTTGAGTTCGGCGAGTGAAACCCCCGCCAGCACGAAGCCGGTGATCCCCAGTAGCACCAGGCCCCAGATGATCAGCCCGATCGTCATGGACGCGATGCCCAATCCGCGAGCCGTGGAGGTCGACGCGTCCTGGAGATGGCGGTACTCGCGGCTCCCGTAAGCCGCACCACCGGCTGAGACGTCGCGCGGGGATTATGCCCCGGCAACGGCGTGCCGGACTCGAGCAGCTCTGTCGTCTCAGGGACGGCGGCCGCCCCTGCAGCACCTGCTTGATCCGCAATCGGTCCCGCAGGAACCTGAATGATCGCACTGCATTCGCGGCAGCGGAACCTGCGCCCGGCTGCGTCCTCCCGAAGTGAGTAGGGCGTGCCGCAACGCGAGCAATTCAACTCGATGGACAATCCGTGCCCCGCATCAGTCGAGGTACAGGAATTCGTTCGAATTCAGGATGATGTGGCACAGGTCCAGGAATGCCTGGTCAGAGACGGAGCCGGTGGCCAGATGGAGGTCGCGCCCCGATGACGACGAGTCGGCGAGCTGCGCCTTCTCGTTGTCAAAGGTCCAGTGTCCGACAATCGTCGACTCGTCAGTGAGTTTCCTGAGCCCATCCCGGGCGTTCGGCTGGATCTCGTCGTCGGCAAGCCGTCGGCCGACCAGCCGGACTTCGTCAACCAGACCATCCCAGCGTTGCCGCTCGTTCGCGTGACGTCCACCGATGATCAGCGGGAAGCCCCGCCCCAGATCACTGACGACCTCATGTTTGGCCTGTGCCGTCTGAACCTCGGCATCCGGCGTGGCCAGATCGAGCAGGGTGAAGGTCACTCCCTCGGGACCGGTTTCGTCGAGCTTCACCCGACAGGCCACGTAGTAAGGTCGTCCCAACTCCACGTGCAGGTTCGACGCGACCACTTCGTATTTCGTCTCACCCGACGCGGTTTTCCCGATCAGTTGCAGGATCAGGTTGCGGGGCTTGTAAGCCGAACGCTGGCTGGTCACTCCCAGCGACCAGCCGCGATGCGCGTTGTTGCTGTCCCACTGCGAGGCAATCGTCCGGACGGTTGAATCGGGATAAATCGTGTCGAGCTGAACAATCGCCTCGAAGGTAAAGTCGCTCAGTTCAGGAGTCTGATCGCCACCCAGTTGCGGCAGGGACTGTCCCGACGACCCGTTCAGGTGCAGAGCCTGACGGCCGGTTTGAGGCATCGCCTGGGCCGTAATCGTCCCGCCCGAACTGGTAATCAGTTCGCGCTGCCGTTCGAGGAACGACATCGCGCTGACGAGTTCCTGCTCCACCGGATCACGACCATACGCCAGCCTCCAGACGTGACGGACGCGCGAATCATCGGAACCCGCAATCTCGCGTTCCACACGTTTGGCCAGAGCGGTGGCGCGCCGCATGACCCAATCACTGTTGATCATCAGCAGTGACTGAGTGGGAGTCGTCGTCGTGTTGCGACTGCCGGTAGAGGTGATCCGATCGGGACAGTCGAAGGCCTCCAGGATCGAAGCGGGCCTGTTTCGCATCA
>CAZUXX010000149.1:0-3153 GCA_964624215.1 uncultured Planctomycetaceae bacterium | reverse complement strand
GTGTAAGTCCGATGCCTTCTGCGCCAAATTCAAGGGCCTGTTTCGCATCACGCGCAGATACACTGACCGACGCGCCGAATTGGTGGCTCCCGGTCCTCCGGTCGTCAGGTCCAGCTCGCCGCTGATGGCGAGCATCGAGTCACGAATCTGCTCTGCCCCCAACCGCTGCACCGGGTACCGCCACAACAGGCGATTCGACGGATCGACGTGAAACGGGTTGACCGGCGCGTCTTCTCCGATCAGGGGAGCGTCGGTGTCCACCTCGCTGTCCTGACGGAATGCGGCCGACAGGAGGATCTGCTCCTGAAGCCAGCGAATGCTCCATCCATGCCGGATAAATTCCGACGCCAGCCAGTCCAGCAACTCGGGATGCGACGGCGTTTCGCCCAAACGGCCAAAGTCACTGACCGTGGCAACCAACCCGGTACCAAAGTGCTGCTGCCAGATGCGATTGACGATCACCCGCGCGGTCAGCGGATTGTCCGGACGGGCGATCCAGCGGGCCAGTGCCAGGCGCCGTCCGGTCGACTCCGGTGCCACCACAGGTGATTCGATTTCCGGGTGTTCTTCACCCAGCACTGTCAGGAAGGTCGGATCCATTTCGCCCAGACGAGGTCGTCCGGGAATCAACACCGGCGAGGGATCCGGACTGATGTCAGTCACCGTCGGACCAACCGGCAGCGGCTTCGGCTTGAGATGATTGAACTTCTCAAGTTCCTTCTTCAGCGCCTCCCACCGCTCCTTCTCCTCCCCTTTGAACCGGCCTGCCAACCCCCTCATGCTGTCCTGGGCCTGCAGATCCATCAAATGGGCAATCTGACGTTCGTAGGCGGTCCGCTCTTCGTACGGTTTCTCCCACATCGCCCGCAACTCGGGAACGAACATCCCGATCGCGTTTTTCGTGATCGCTGCCCGCTTGGGAGCTTCCAGTTCCTCAATCTGAGCCCGCAGCTCGGCCGTGGCAGCCTCCCATTCTGCCAGCTGACGTTCGTACTCGGCGATCTCCTCGGGAGTCGCGAGGAAGCGATCATCACGGAAGCCGATGTTCGAGAGGAACGACTGGAAACGATAGTAATCCGCCTGCAACAGCGGATCGAATTTGTGGTCGTGACACTTGGCACATCCCAGCCCCATCGCCAGAAAGACATCACTCGTCGTGTCGGTGATATCTTCGAGCATCGCCTTCCACTGTCCTTCGGCATCCCGCTGGTTGTACTCGTAAATTCCGAGCCGATAGTACCCGGTGGCCGCCAGCGCCTGCGGATCGTGTGGCGCGTACTCGTCTCCGGCCAGCTGCTCGATAATGAACAGGTCATACGGTTTGTCGTAACGAAACGCGTCGAGGACGTAATCGCGATACCGCCATGCCTGCGCGCGGTAGGCGTCCTGCCGGTAGCCGTCCGACTCTGCGTAGCGCACGACATCGAGCCAGAAACGGGCCAGATGCTCTGCCCGCCGCGGACTGTCCATCAGCCGCGTGATCAGCCGCTCGTAGGCACCCTCTTCCTCATCCGAGAGGAACGCGTCAATTTCTTCCGGAGTCGGCGGCAGCCCCGTCACGATCTGGGTGGCGCGGCGGATGAGCGTCAAACGATCTGCCTCCGGTTGAGGCGTCAGCTGGTTCGCCCGAAGCGTCTTGAGGATGAACTTGTCAATCTCGGTCCGGCTCCAGTCGTCACCTGTGACAACCGGCACATCCGGGTGATCGATCGGCTGGAAGCACCAGAAGGCCTGGTCCTCTTCGGAGATCTTGGGGGACGAGGCGACCGCGGGGGCCTCACCGGTTTCGCCCGGCCACGGAGCCCCCATCTTCACCCACCTCGTGAGAATCTCGATCTCCTTGTCGGCGAGCTTGCTGTCCGGCGGCATCTCGTACGATTCCCAATTGATCGCCTCGATCAAAAGGCTCTCTTCGGGATGACCCGGGACGAGCGCGGGGCCGGAATCTCCACCAGCCACGAGATAGCTGAGTCCATCGACTCGTAACGATCCGCTCTGCTTCTCGCTGCCGTGGCACTTGGCGCACTTCTCCAGCAGCAGGGGCCGCACATGGGCTTCAAAGAACTTGAGATCTTCCGGAGCGATTTTCCCCTGGTCTGCCGCCCGGATCGGGGACGGCACCAGTGCGAAGACCACGAGCATCAGGTCGGTGGCGAGAACTGCAAGAAATCTGTTCCGGGGTGGACAACTCATTGCACGCATCGTCATCGCGGATGAAAATACGAGGAGCGCTTCAGGTGGGACGTCATGCGCGCCTCGGCGGGAATCGCATCAACGAATGCTATCACTTCGACGCAAGAGATAACAGGGGAGAGGAGGCGACAGATGTCAAATCGGCAATCAGACGAGTCGATGAATCTTGATCAGGAAAGCTCGCAGGAACTGCGACGTGACATGATTTCGCAAGATGAACCGGGACTGCGGGATTCGGCAGTGATCCCGGATATCGAAGGCTGGCTCCGCGGTCGCTCCCCCACCGATCGCCGGGAGATTCTGCGGCACCCGTTCCGGGCCCCCGAATCCCGCGATTAATCGCGGGCCACGCTTCGCACAATCAGGCTCGGGGAACCGGATTCTCGGCACGACACACCCTTCCGCTTCAATCGGAATGACGTTTGCCGACTGTCCCGTTCCCCGGGAGGTGCTCGGCTGCGCCGGGGGCCAACGCGTCGAAGACATTCAGCGAGATCGGTATGCAACAGATCAGAAAGGTTCTCGTCGGCGTCGATCTGCGATCGGCAGACGAGCTCGTTTCCAGTGAACTCGATGAGTCCGTCCGTCGGGCCATTGAACAGGCGCTGTGGGTCGGTGAAATGAACGGCGCCCACGTGACGTTTGCGGCAGTCCTGGCGGTGCCGGAGTTCTCAACCGCCGACCTGATCGAAGATTCAGCAGAAGGGACCCTGCTCCGCGCCGCCGGAGACATCCTGCAGCAACTGGTTGAACAGGCAGAGTCCCGCGGGGTCAGGGCCACCTCCATTGTGCGAACCGGTCGCGCCTGGCAGGAACTGATTCACGAAGTTCTCCGCGAAGGGCATGATCTGGTGATCACCGGTTCACATCGGCATAGCCTCCCGCGGCGAATGCTGTTCAGTTCCACCGCGATGAAGCTGCTCCGCAAGTGCCCCTGTGCTGTGTGGATCACCCGTCCGT
>CAZUXX010000148.1:0-7827 GCA_964624215.1 uncultured Planctomycetaceae bacterium | reverse complement strand
ATGAACGACGTCCGGGACGTTGTCGATCGTGTCTATCGAGAGGAGTTCCGCCGCGCCCTGGCGACGGTCATCCGGCTGGTCGGAGACTTCGACCTGGCCGAGGAAGCCCTCACTGAGGCATTTCTGGCTGCCGTTGAACGCTGGGAAGCCGAAGGAATTCCGGACAATCCTCGCGCGTGGCTCGTTGCGACCGCTCGCTTCAAGGCGATCGACACTCTGCGGCGGCGGAATCGCTTTCGCGAAATCCAGCCGGAACTCGCCCGCAGGATGAACTCCGTGGCTGACGACGACGCTGCCTCAGCGGATGTCGATGACGACCAGCTGCGACTCATCTTTACCTGCTGCCACCCGGCGCTGTCTCCGTCAGTTCAGGTCCCCCTGACCCTCCGCGAGGTCTGCGGGCTGACAACCGAGGAGATTGCCGCTGCGTTTCTGACGACACCCCCGACCATGGCGCAGCGGCTGGTCCGGGGCAAGGCCAAGATTCGCGACGCCCGGATTCCCTACGTCATTCCCGAACGTGGCGAACTCCCCGAACGGCTCGACTCGGTGCTGTCGGTGATCTACCTGGTCTTCACCGAAGGGTACTCCTCGTGCAGCGGAGAATCTGCCATCCGGGCAGAGCTGTGTGCCGAGGCGATTCGACTGGGCCGACTGCTGGTTGAGCTGTTGCCCGATCCGGAATCTCTCGGGCTTCTGGCACTGATGCTCCTGCAGGAATCCCGTCGCACGGCGAGACTGTCGGCGGCAGGAGACCTGATTCTGCTCGAGGACCAGGACCGATCGCTATGGGACCGCAGGCTGATCGAAGAAGGGCAGGGACTCGTCCGGTCGGTTTTCGCGGCGGGAGAAGTCGGTCCGTACGGATTGCAGGCAGCCATCGCCGCCGTTCACTCCGAAGCCGAGTCGGCTGCACAAACCGACTGGAACCGTATCGTAACGCTCTACGATGTGCTGCTGGGGGCAACCGGCTCGCCCGTTGTCGAACTCAACCGGGCGGTGGCGGTCGCGATGCGGGACGGGCCGGCCGAAGGGCTGCGGCTGATCGATGATCTCCTGTCGCGGGACCAGCTGCTGAGCTATCACCTGAGCCATGCCGCCCGGGCCGATCTTTGTCTGCGGCTGGGTCGACGGGACGAGGCCCGCGCGTCGTACCAGACTGCCCTGGAACTGACGAAACAGTCTGCGGAGCGCCGCTTTCTGCAGTCACGGCTGGACCAGCTCGTGCACTGAGGGAGCCTGCCTGCTCAGTCGCTGCTGGTGATCGCAGAACCGGTACAAGCGACAATCCCGGTTGAATCTAATTGGCGCAATCAGTTCCAGCCGAATACACTGAAGTCGACCTCTCCCGAATCCCCGGGGTTCCGCAAAAGACGTCTGCAGAGTGCGGGTGTCAGAGAGTACGCAATGATGCGGTCAGCCAGGATTCCCGATCCAGCGAGGAGGCATTCGAGCCGAGCGGGCGTCTCCACACTCGATTACGTCCTGGTGATCGGGATTGTGCTGCCGCTGCTTGCAATCGTGCTGCCGATGGGCCGCCGTGCCATGCAACTCGTGTACGAGATGTCGGCAACCCTGATCAGCTGGCCGTTCATGTAGACTGACAGAACGCCATTGACCACTCCCCGCAAACCGGCAGCCTGCCTGCCGGAACGTTTGATCGAGGAAGATCATGACCAAACACGTGTCGCTGCGTGAACTGCTTCGGCGGATTCACCGGAATGAACGCGGTGCCATCAGCCTGGAAACGATTCTGATCATCGGGGCCATTGCGATCCCGATTCTGATCTTCCTGCTGAAGTTCGGCTGGCCGCGGATCCGCGATTACTTCAACGAGGGGATGGACAACCTCGAAACCGAGAGTGACAACGTCATGAACAACAATTAAGCCCCCGGACCTGAAGCCGTTTTGCCCGGGGACCGACCTCCGGTTGTCTGATATGGAGAGCACTCTTGTCCTGCTGGCATTTCTTGTCATCGCCACCTGGACTGATGTGCGGTCTCGCCTGATCTACAACTGGACCACCTACCCCGGAATCCTCGCCTGTCTGGCCGTGAACGGGCTGACAGGTGGGGTCGAAGGGCTCGAGCAGGCGATTGCGGGGATGCTCGTTTGCGGTGGCGTGATGCTCTTCATCTTTCTGTTCGGCGGAACCGGAGGAGGGGATCTCAAGTTGATCGCCATGATGGGAGCAGGACTGGGGCTCTACGACGGCATTGCCGCGATGCTGTGGACCTTCGTTCTCGGTGCCGGGCTGGCTCTGGCCATTCTCATCTGGCGGGTCGGAGCCCTGCAGCTTCTGGGGACCGGCGTGCGGCATCTCGGGCATGTCCTCCGGGCCCGCTGCTGGGTCCCGCTGACTCCCGCAGAACGCAAGCCCCTGCGGCAGGAGACATTCCTCGCGCCTGCGGCGCTGATTGCCGTGTGCCTGGTGCGGGGTGAGGCGCTTCTTGATCTGCTGGGCGTCGGAGGAACTGCCGGATGAACCGCGCTGTCCTCGAAGCCTGCTGTCCGTCGCTTGTGACGCTGGGAATCGCGTTTCTTGCTCTCGCCCTCGTCATTCGCCTGAGCGGTGCCCGGTTTCGAATCGGGCGGCTGGCGCAGTTGCACGAATGCCAGCACGGTGGAGTGCAGTCCCTCGCCTTTGTCATCACGCTGCCCGTGTTCGTGATGATCCTGCTGTTCATCGTGCAGGTCAGCCAGCTGATGATCGGCATCATCGTGGTGAACTACGCGGCCTATGCGTCAGCGCGGGCCGCCAGTGTCTGGGTTCCGGCATGGGTTGATGACCAGTACCAGACGCTGGGGCGCGACGACAACGGGGAGAACGAGCTTCCGCCGGGAATTATTCCGGACACTCCCGTTTATCTGGGCGCCGAGGATGTCAACGAGATCGGCAGCCGCAAGTACCAGAAAATCTGGACGGCAGCCGCGCTTGCCTGTGCGTCTGTCTCTCCCTCGCGGCAAACTCAGGATGCCGGCACCGGGTCGATGAATGCCTCGAACGCCATCGCCGCGACGAACCGGATGTATCATGCGCTGGATCCCGATGCCGCTTCGAACTCGCGGATCCCGGTGCGATTGCAATCGAAGCTCGGCTACAGTTTCGAGAACACGTACGTTCGGATCGTGTTTGAAGACCGCAACTCGGCACCGAACGGTGGGACGCGAACGTACAACCCGATCGCGCACCCGACCGTCAGCTACTACCCTTCCGAGGTGGGCTGGCAGGATCCGATCACGGTGACGGTCTACCACGACTTTGCCTTGCTCCCCGGGCCGGGGCGATTCCTGAGTACCCTCCTGGTACGAGCCGATCGAGAGGCCGATCGGGTCTCACCGCGTATCCGTGAGGAAGCCGGAATTCACAAGACGCGGCTGTTTGCCTCTGCGACGATGACCAACGAGGGGATCCGCTCGGTCAGGCCATACGTCCATCCTCCCGTCCCGTAGTTCCCGATGCTCAAGCGCCCCGTCATGTCCGCTCGATCGCGACTCCGTCGCGGGACAACATGGGCCTTTTGCGCCGGGCGGCGGGCACATCGCGATCAGCAGGGGTCGATCAGCATTCTCAGTACGTTTGCCCTGCTGATGTTCACGATGGTGCTCTTGCTGATCACCAACGTGGCACAGCAGGTGGACGACAAGGTGCGCATGCAAAATGCCGCCGATGCGTCGGCCTACTCGGGGGCGGTGGTTCTGGCGCGGGGGATGAACGCGATAGCCTTCAGCAATCATCTCGAGTGCGACATCTTCGCCGTCACCGCGTTCCTCAGAGAGGCACGGGATCGCAATGCCGAACAGCTGGTTCCGGAGATTCTTGCCAAATGGGACGAAACGGCCGAGCGATTTACACCGGCGGAATTCGAGAAGTTCCGCCCGCTGCCGACTACGATTCCCGCCAAGACACCACTCGAACAGGAACTCGTCACCGCCTGGAGCGACATGTCGTCTGCCGCGGCGTCGTATGCTCTGCCTGTATTCGAGTACATCCTCGGCACCCCCGAGAATGTGGCGTATCCGACGTACGATCACCTGATCCCGAATTTTCAGCGGGATGTGCTGCAGACCATCCCCTCCCTGGCGCAGCAGGTGACGAACGAAGTTTCGCTGAGGAACGGGCTCCCCTCGCGTGAACGGGCCGGGGTGAGTCAGCAGTTACGGGACAATCCGAGCGCCGCCGCCGATGATCGTGGACCGCAATACGGTGTTCTGTGGCGGACATCGGTCTTGCCTGTCGGCCTGGCCGACGAAATGGATCCGCTGACTCGTACGCTTCCGATTGTCGATCCCGACCCGGCATGGAGCGACTACTTCGCGGTGCCCGACGGGGCCAGCTACCTCTCCCGCTCCCAACTGACGCGGCGACAGCTCGCCACCGATTACCTGAGGGACTGGGTCCACGATCGGGATTTGTCGAAGGGCCTCGGATTCTTCGGCGACGAAGCGCGGATGTCCCAGTTCATGCAACTGTTTCATCTCGCCGCGTGTGCCTACCTCAACGAACTGCTCAACGTTCAGTACCCGGGGACGAATGTTCCGATGATGCTGCGGCGGGACTTCGGAACCGGACTGCCGGCAAACACGATCCTCGATCGCGACTATTCGTACATCGGTGTTGCGTACCGTAAACACCGCAAAACACTCGGCCCCCGGATGTTCAGAAACCCGCTGGAGGCCTCCGGAGATGCACTCACGTTTGCGCAGGTCCAGCTGTTCGTCCCGCGGGCCATGTACGCGTGCTGTCCGTGGGCCCGTGCGTGGTACGATCGAGAAGGCAATATCCACTGGGTGGTTCACTACAACGGATGGCCGAACCATTGGGATTCGTTCACCCAGAACTGGATGGTGCGGCTGGCTCCGGCAACCAGCGATTCGATTCCCGAGATTCTCCAGACGCATCGCGGCATCGACGACGACATTCGTCCCCTCAGCCTCGGTGGCGTGACGATGGAAGAACTGGACGCCATCAACACGCATTGAGAGTGAGTCACCGTTCAGCGGCAGACATGATCGGCATCGATCCCGGACAGTTCTGATTCTGTCGACACATGCAGCGAGTCTCGTCCACCAACGTCATCACGCGCCGTCGCGGGCTGGCTCCACTGGAGCTGGTTCTGACACTGCCTCTGTTGCTGATGGTGATGGCACTCATGATTCTGCTGGGGACGGCAGCTGCGTGGAAGGTGCGGGCCAGCACGAACAGCCGGCAGGCGGTTCTGCGGTCCATCTGGCCGCGCACGACCGACAACGACCGGAATCCGTCGAACTGGTGGCCCTCGTCTGCCACCATGCGATATGCCGGCGGCGGACCATCTCCGTTTGAGGAGGATCCGTTTAGCGGGCACGAGGTCGTCCGCGGACCGACGATCGGCAGCCCCACCTCGGGCAATTCCCTCACCGTCAAGATCGACACGCTCGATATGACCGATGGCCTGCGAAGCGGGGTCGCGACAATCGATCACGATCCACCGATCTGGGGACGACTTGGCTACCGCAACCGCTTCAATCAGCGGACAGTGGTCTTCGCGGGACAGACGTGGGAATACGGCAGTATGGGATTGGGGAGCAACCGGTCCCGCAGAATTGAAGCCACGTACGATTACGAGCTCGATCGATACGATCCCGAAGCTGCTGGCCGAACGTATGCCGCGAGAGGGAAGCTGCTGGCGAATCCGTACCGGCCTCAACTGGCCGTCCTCGATCGTGATGATGAATTGCGAGCCTGGTACGGGAACTACATCGACTTTCACCCGCATCCGCCCAATCTCTGTACGAACGACCCGGAGGTTCTGCGGGAGGAAGTCCTTCCCCCGCTGCTCGACCGCATTGCCGAAGTTCCCCGGTCGATGGCCTCCACATTTCTGAATATGTACCGGGGCCAGCTCGCACTTCTGGACGCGATGGACCCGCAACCTCCGAATGCCGGTGCGCTGCGGGCCGAACTCGAAGAGAAGATCCGCCAGCTGGAAGAATTTCTGGCAACGTTGTAGTCCCAGGCGTGACCTGGCGGTTGGCGTCGTTCCCGAGTCCAGGCTTTTCCGGAACGATTGTGGCTGGGCAGGGACACCCGCAGCACCACACCGCTGCCGGAGGCCCCGCCCGGTGAAGCGAAGCGTTCTGTCACGAGATCCGCGTGACAATGTGCGGGTTGCCGGGCGCAAGCGAGTCTCCCGGAAGTTGCAATTCTCCGGTTTCACTGAAGATGACGGTTCTGCCGGACCGATCAGTTCGAGCAGTCAGGATCTGCCGAGAGTTGATGCGGGCGCTCGGCTTCCAGGGGGGAGGGATGCTGTGCAGATCTTTCATGACTACACGGAGTCGATCGGCCGGACACCGCTGGTGCGGATCAACCGGCTGGCGGACCGACTGCCCGGCCGCATCTTTGCGAAGATCGAAGGGCGCAACCCGACCGCGAGCGTCAAGTGCCGGATCGGTGATCTGGGATGCAGAGCAGCAGGGTCTGCTCAAACCGGGGATGCAGGTCGTCGAACCGACCAGTGGCAATACCGGCATTGCTCTCGCTTCCGTCTGTGCTGCCCGAGGCTACAAGCTGACTCTGACCATGCCCGAGACCATGTCTCGCGAGCGACGGATGATGTTGCGGGCATTCGGGACACGGCTGGTGCTTACTCCGGGGATTGACGGGATGAAAGGGGCCATTGCCCGGGCAGAGGAACTCGCGCAACGTCCCGATGTGTTCATGCCTCAACAGTTCCGAAATCCGGCGAATCCGGCGATCCACGAACGGACGACCGGGCCGGAGATCTGGGCCGACTGTCACGGACAGATCGATATTCTCGTGGCGGGGGTGGGTACCGGGGGGACGATCACCGGCGTCTCCCGATTTTTCAAGCAGCGGCTGAATCATCCGCTCACGACGATCGCCGTCGAGCCGGCTTCGAGCGCTGTTCTTTCGGGCAAGGCTCCAGGCAAGCATCGCATTCAGGGAATTGGCGCGGGCTTTATTCCGGACGCTCTGGACAGCTCTCTGATCGACGAAGTGGTGACCGTCAGCGACGAGGAAGCCTTCACGATGGCGCCCCGCATTGCGCGGGAGGAGGGGATCATCTGTGGCATCAGTTCCGGGGCCGCGATGGTGGCGGCTCTGCGTGTCGCCAGCCGGCCCACGTCGTCCGGGAAGTCGATTGTCGTCGTGTTGCCCGATTCGGGAGAACGGTATCTGTCGACACCGCTCTTCCAGATTGCGGGGATGCCACTGACGCGTGCTGCCTGAATCTCCCTGGATGGCCTCCGATTCGCGCGACGATGCTGCTGTGAATGGCGACTCCCTCCAGATTCGACCTGCCCGAGCGGAAGATGCCGGCGTGATTGCCGACTTCAACTGCCGCCTGGCGCGTGAGACAGAGTCGCTCACGCTCGATCCCGTGACCGTGCTCGAGGGAGTCCGGGCGGTGCTCAGGGCGGACCGTCGCGGACGCTACCTGGTGGCCGAGCTCGACCGACAGGTTGTCGGGCAAGTGATGGTCACCTGGGAATGGAGTGACTGGCGAAACGGGAATTTCTACTGGGTGCAGAGCGTGTACGTGCACCCGTCCTACCGCCGCCGGGGAGTTTTTACCTCTCTCTGGAACGAGCTTGAGCGACTGGTTGCTTCCGATCCGGAAGCGATCGGGCTGCGTCTGTACGTCGAGCACGAGAATACGGTCGCCAAGGCGGTCTATGGTCAGCTCGGGCTGACGGCCACCGGCTACGAAGTGCTCGAACGCCTGCGAGCGCGGTAGTCCTTGGCCGCAGCCGTTTACTCCGGGGAGTGCGGGTACCAGTCGCGGTAGTGCACGCCAGTCGGCTGATCAATGAGCTCA
>CAZUXX010000147.1:0-7833 GCA_964624215.1 uncultured Planctomycetaceae bacterium | reverse complement strand
TCTCGGGCAGGTTGAACTTCTTGGGCCACGCCTCTTCGACGACGAGGATGCGGTGAATCGGCTCGTGCTGAGTGTGGCGAAGCGTGTTGTTGGCGAAGGTCATTCCGAACTGGGCATGCACGTCGCCATCATGCCGGGCGAGTTCGCCAAAGGGATGGAAGGATCCCCAGGGGCCGGGGGCGAGTTCGTAATATTGACCGCTGACGCCTTCCCCGAGCACGTGTAACTTGCTCTCGTAGGCAGACCAGCCGCAGTACATGTCCCAGACAAGGAAGTACATGGCCGGGTGGCACGTCTTCAGGAAGTTCAGCGAGTGTGCCAGAACCCCGAAACCCAGGCCCGCCAGGTAGAGGGTGATGAAGAGGTGGGCTGCCCAGCGTTTCATCGGACGTCCCTGTCACGAATGGAGCGGAGTCGGTGCTTGCTGCGGATGTCAGGGGCATCGGCTCACCCGGCCGCGCACGCGGTCCGGTGGCCGGGACTCCCCCACAACGGCGGGAGTTATCAGGAAGGGCCGCTGCAGGTCAATACGATTCGACGCCGGGTGGACAGTGGCGAGCGATCCCGGGGGTCCGGTAGACTCCGGATCCACAGCCAATTGCAGTCGTTCGGGGATGTTTGCTCCGGTGAAATGCCCGTGGCGACCGCTGTGTCCGCCGCTCCAGGATCGCCGGCGGGCACCTGTTATCAAACCAACCCGCCATTGCGACCGGTCCTGCCCGGTCGCGTTCTGACATAAGTCCTGGCCATGCTGCTGTTTATCGTCCGTATCCTGTACGTGATCGTGTGCGTGGGAGCCGTGGTGACGTTCGTCGCCTCACCGGATACCTCCGCCCCGCAGATCGTGCGGAACAATCCGGTTCTGTCCGCACTGCTGATGCTGGTGCTGGTGTTCTCGATTCTCGTTCTGGACATCCTCATCCCGCGCAAGAGAGTCGAAGTCGTCTCGGCGATCTACTTCGGACTGCTGGTGGGGGTGTTGTTGTCGTATCTGATGACGCTGGCCCTCCAGCCGGTGTTCTCGGCCCCGACGATGTTCGGTCTCGAGGGGAGCCGTTTCGAGGCCATGACCTCGCTGTTGACGTTTCTGGCGCTACCGTACCTGTCGATCAGCTTTCTGTTGCAGACGAAGGATGACTTCCGTTTCGTGATCCCGTATGTGGAGTTCTCGCGAGAACTGAAGTCCGGACGGCCGCTGATTCTCGACAGCAGTGCCCTGATCGACGGCCGGATTGCTGATCTGGCAGGGACGAACATCATTGATTCCCAACTGGTCGTCCCGCAGTTCATCCTGCATGAGGTGCAGGACATCGCCGACAGTCACGACAAGATTCGGCGCGGTCGCGGCCGCCGGGGTCTGGATATCCTGAAGACCCTGCAGCAGGATCCGGGACTGGAGGTGCGGGTGATCGAGACCGATACCGAGAAAGGGAAGACGGTCGACCAGCGGCTGATCGAGATTGCGAAGCAATACAACGGCCGCGTCGTGACCAACGATTTGAACCTGAACAAGCTGTGCAGCGTGCAGGGGGTACCGGTCGTCAATCTGAACGATGTCAGCAACGCCCTGAAGCCCCGCTACATCCCCGGAGAGAAGGTGCGAATCAGCATCATCAAGGAAGGGGAATCGCCGGGTCAGGGTGTGGGGTACCTGGATGACGGAACGATGGTGGTTGTCGACCAGGCGGCGAGGCTCGTGGGTCAGGAGGCGGATACGATCGTCACCAGTGTTCTGCAGAACAGTGCCGGCCGCATGATCTTCAGCCGACTGGCTGACAAGGTATAGGCATTTCGAACGGGACAGGGACCTCCCGGGACCGCGGCAAGGCCAGTTTCAATCACCGCGAATTGTGCTCGTATCTTCTTTGCGCGGTGGCAGGTCGCTGCTTATGATGCTGGCATCGTCGGGCCAGGGATACGAGAGGTCCGGCGTGGCCGTGGCCCGACGAGGCGGCGGCGCCTGATCCTCTCCTGGAGCGCGTTCGTGACGCTGTCGGAGCAATTCGAACGCCTTGCCGCCCGGGTGGCGGCTACCTTTACCCGCAGTCCCCATCGTCTGGTTCTGGCGGAAAGTTGTACGTGCGGATTAGTGGCAAACCTCTTGTCGCTGACTCCGGGAGCGTCGAACTGGTTCTGCGGGAGTCTGGTCACCTATCAGAACGAGACCAAGGCGGAGTGGCTGGACATTGATCTGGCCATTCTGGAGGATCCCGCGATTGGTCCGGTCAGTCCTCTGGTGGCAAGCCAGATGGCTGCTGCGGCATTGCGGCAAACCCCTCACGCGACCATCGCCGCCTCAGTGACCGGACACCTTGGGCCCGACGCACCGCCACGTCTGGACGGGACCGTCTTCGTTGTGGTGCTGGAGCGGGGCCCATTGGCCGACGGAATCCGTACGCGTTACTTCAACCAGTTGCGGTTGCCTGCGGAGCTTCCGGGCGTCGCCGTGAGTGGCGGATTGCGGCGGTATCGGCAGTACCTCGCGGCTGACGCGGTTCTGCGCGCCATCGAGCAGACGTTGTCGTCGTAGCAGGGGAGTGTCGCAACGGGATTCGGCCGGCGCACGAACTGGCCCCACAGCCGACGGGGCGACTGCGGGGCCGGAAGAATCGCGGAAACGTTGAGCGGTCTTACCGCTGGATGCCGACTGCTTCGAGGAACTCCCGAGCAACTTCCGGACGCAGGCGGTTGTGAACCTGCATGCGGCCGAGCCAGTAATTCAGTTCTTCCTGTGTCGGCTGCTTGCCGAGAATCACCTCGTGCAACTGCTGGATATACCGAACGTCGTTTGAATCGCAGCGGTTGTAGAACTCGGGCATGCTCAGGATCTGTGCCTGGGCATCGGTGAGGCTGCCACCGCGATCGACGTGCCGCTGCCAGGCAACGAGTTCGAGATTTCTCGGGTCGCGCTGCAGATACTCTCGGAACCACCGGACGATCTGCTCGATCTGCTGATCGCGGCTGACGTAGCCAGGATTGCTGGCCGTCGGTGAGCTGATGGTCGACTCGACGAGCAGGGCGACGTTTCGTGACTGCCCGGGCTGCAGCACCTGCACGCTGCGACGGGTGACGAAATAGGTCTGATTTCCGGAGGTGATGGAGGCCTCCAGGACATACGTGCGCCGCGGGTCAATCAGCGACGGCTCGTACTCGATCGAGAACGGGATGGGAACCTGCGTCGCGGCCACGGTGTTGCGGGCGAGCGTCACCGGCGGGGCCCCCGGGCGGAGGATTTCACGCAGTTCGATGGTGGCGACGGAGTTCCGCGGCAGCGAGTAGTTCTCGCGGTAGGTGATCGACCCGTCGATCCGCTCGAAGCGCGAATCGAGCTGCAGCGGGAGGTTCACCAGCTGACCATTGCGGCTGTTACGGACAAGCAGATTCACCCAGCCGTTCGGGTCGGCATTGCGCTCGAACTCGCGGGCACAGTCGTACAGGACACCATTGACGTAGCCGACCTGGTACCCGCTCACACAGACGATGACGTCGTTCATTTCGAGTCCGGCCCGATCTGCAGCGGAACCGGCCACAACCTTCATGATCTGCACACCGGTGTCGGTGTCCTTCGAATAGACACCGAGCTTCCAGCGATTCGGCTTGGCAGTGTTGTCAGGATTCTGCTGTCCCGGGGGGAGAAAGCTGGGCGTGACGCCACTGGCTCCGCTGGCGGGACTGGTCCCGAGGGGATACCCGTTCGAGTCATAGCCCCGGGTGCGTGCCTCATCGATGGTGCTCTGGGGCAGCAGCAGGTTCGGCACGGTCGGGTTCGGATTGAGCCCGTTGTTAGTCGAGGTGCTGGTGGGCAGAAAGAGCCCGGGGTTGATGCCGACCGAGGGAGTGGTCGTCATCAGGGCCGGGTTGATGAAGGGGTCCTGCGGTTGCGGGACCGACTGGTTGGGGATGCGGCTTCGTCCGGGATCGACACTGTAGGCCGGGTTGCTGAGCAGGACCCCCGCCAGAATCGCCGCAAGAGCGATGGATCGTTTCATCTCTGGTCCTTTAGGTTGATTGTCGGGTGAATCTCGGGTCGGCGATCGACGGAGCGACCCGGCTGCGATCGACACTCCTGCACAAACGAGTCGCAGGTGAAACCGCCCGTTGAAGGGGGCGATCAGCGGGCGACGCCCAGACCAACAGAATCGAGGGCGACATGAGCCGGCTGAGCGGGGATCGCCTGGAAGCCCGCCTTGATGACGTCTTCCTGCCCCAGCTCACTGAACACGTAGCGGATGAACTCCCGCTCGACGGCCGGCATTTCCTGACCGGGTCGATGGCTCACCACGAACTGCAACGGACGCACGAGCGGATACTGCCCGGCATCGGCCTCTTCGGAGTCGATGGCGATGTAAGGCCCTTCAGGACGGAGGGCCAGCGGAACCGGACGGACATCCGGGATGTTGTATGACAGACCAGAAAAGCCGATCGAACGGGGATCAGCGCCGATGGCCTTCACCAGATCGAGGCTGCCCGGATCGCTGGCGAGATCGTCGCGGAACTCACCGCTGAGCAACACGGCTTCCTGGAAGTACACCTGGGCGCCGGTGTCGGTCGAGCGGCCCCGCGCGATGATCGGCTGTTCGGCCCATGCACCGGGGAAGCCCAGCTGCCCCCAGGTGCGGATCGGCTTCTCTTCGCCGCGCTTCAGCGTGGTCGAGAAGATGCCGTCCAGCTGCCGCAGCGTCAAGCCCCGGATGGGATTCTCCTTGTGGACAGAGATGGCGATCCGCTCCATACAGGGAGTGAGCACTTTCGGTGCGTGCCCTTTCTTCGCCGTGAAGTACTCGATCTCTTCCTGCGTAATCGTGCGGCTGAGCAGGCCCATGCTCGCCTGCCCATCGGCGACAGAACCGACCGCTTCGCGCGAGCCGTCGACATCGATCGTGATGTTCACGTCCGGATAGAACCGGCGGAAGCTGTCGGCCCAGACGGTCGCGACATGCGACATCGTGTTGGAACCGACGAGATGCAGGTCTCCCTTCAGGGAGGAGACCGGCCGGTACACCGGCAGGCCGGTCGTGCCGACCTGGCCATAGCTTGCAGCTGGACCGGCCACGACGGCGGTCACAGCCAGGGTCAACAGAGCTCCGAGCTTCTTCATAACGGATCCTTCCTGGGTCATTTCCGGCTGTCGCGGAGGTGCGAATGCCCGATCGTCAGCACGTACTATCCGCCCCCCGGCGGACCCCCCGAAACAGCAATTCGGCGGGAGTGTAGAAGCAGCTTGCGAAGCGAGTAAATAGGAACTTCGGGCCCCCCCGGGAGTCGTGCTCCAACGCCGCATCTTCTCGGCGGCGCGTAGAGCGCCGCTCCGGGAGAGAGCGGAGGGTTCAGTCGGCCCCGGACTCGGCCAGCTTCTCAAAGAAGACGATGTGCTGACGCGGCAGCTTGTCGGACGTCCCGATCCATTTGAGGTTCAATCCGGGCTGCAGGGCCTCCTTCTTGACCTGTGCCTCGGACATCTTGTGTACCTCCTTGATCGGAACCTTCGGATCCTCCTTGCGGTACTCGACGAAGGCGACACGGCCACCCGGCCGCAGCGCCCCGGTGATGCTCTTGAGCATCTCGTAGGGGAACTCGAATTCGTGGTAGACATCGACCATCACGACGAGGTCGACCGACTCGGGTTCCAGCCGGGGAGACTTCTCGGTACCGAGCACCGGTTCGATATTGCGGATCCCGGCGCGGCGTGACCGGAGGACCAAAGCGTCGAGCATCTCCTGCTGAATGTCGACGGCGAGCACGGTCCCTTCCGGACCGACCGCTTCGGCAAGCAGCCGGCTGATCACCCCTGATCCGGCTCCGATATCGGCCACGGTGGTTCCCGGCTCAACCTTGAGTTCCCTCACAAGGAGGTTGAGGCCTTCCTCCCGTTCGCGTTCGGGACGTTCGAGCCACGCGATTCCCTGGTGTCCCATCACCTGGGCGATTTCGCGGCCGAGATAGAACTTGCCGATGCCGTTGGGATCGTGCCGACGGCGGAACTCGTACCGCGGGGCTGCGTCGTCGCTGGTGGCGGGCTCGAGTTCGACCGGAGCGATCGACCGGGACCGGTCCTGGGCCGGGAGCGCGGTGCCGGCGAATCCGCAGGCGACCAGCAGGGCCACGACGAGGCGCAGATGCATCAGATCACTCCTGGCTGCCGTTGAGCGGAGGCTGCGACGGATGGAACCGTTGCCAGTCCTCCGGCGAGAGGATCCGCGCGTCATCGACAAGCAGCCGCGGAATCTCGTCGTCGATGGGGTAGGACCGTCGACAGTCCGCCCCGGCACAGACATACGAGTCGTCGACGCGTCTTAAGGAATGCCGGCATTCCGGACAGACGAGCGAGATTCCGAGTTCATCAGGCAGCTTCATCGGACTGGCGAGTGTGGTGAGACGTTGCGCGAGAAAGGGCCAGCCGCCCCGAGGCGTGCGTCAGGCTCGCCACCATGTTACTCGTGAAGAGCCTGCGCGACATCCGTACGGTAGGCCGCGAGCCCGGGAAGGAATCCGACGAGCGTCGAGAGCACGATCATCGAGGGGATCAGCCACAGTTCGGCCGGTTCGAAGGTGAGCGGGTCGATGAGCAGTCCACTGCGCTGTTCAATAATCGGTGCGGCAACGAGCATGATTCCGTGCCCCAGGAGCACGCCCAGCAGGCCGCCCCCCAGACACAGCATCAGCGATTCGAGCAGCACAATGCTGAAGACGGTCGAGCGTCCGGCTCCCAGCGCCCGCATGACGGCGATCTCCCGGCGGCGGGTGGCCATCGAATTGTAAATGCTGACAAACACGCCAATGCCCGACACGATGATGATCAGCCCCGTGAGGATCAGCAGCGCCAGATTGACGTTGCCGATGAGCTTCTCCTGAATCTCGCGCATCACAGCGAGCGGCTGGACGGCCTGGGCCGCGGTGCTGTCACGCATCTCGGCCTGCATCTGCATCGACTGACCGGCCCGGGCGATTTCGTGCATCTGCGGACGATCGGGACTGCCCCGCATGAGGACCAGAATCGCACTGACCCCCTTCATCAGATCGGGAGGCTCGTGGTGGTGATGATGATGGTGGACGTGGTCACCGGCGGCATGCGCCTCGGCCTCGGCACGGATCTGGCGGATTTCCTCCGCGTAGCGGGCCGTCACTTCCTCCCGGGTTTCGTGGAAGTACTCCATTTCCCGGCGGATCGCTTCGTCGACCGGCTCATCGTGCCCGTCGAGCAAAAAGAAGCCGTTGATGTGGACGAATGCGGTGCGGTCGTTGGCGGTTCCGGTGCGGGCGAGGACGCCGCGAATGGTGAATTCCTCTTCGTGGACGTGATCGTCTTCACCGGAGTGCCGCAGCCGGAAGGTATCTCCGACCGTCCAATTATTCTTGCGAGCGACTTCGGACCCGATGACGGCATCCCAGGAACCACGGAGAAACGAATGCTCGCGGGGGATCTGGAAATGCCGGTCGTAGGCGTACGGGACGCGGAAGAATTCGGGACTGGTCCCCACGATGGGGAAGTTCCCCTCCTCCGTGGTATCGCTGACCGCGAAGGGGATGGCGGTGGCGACACGCGGATCGTCTGCGATCTTCTGGTAATACCGCCAGGGCATCTTGGCGATCGGCTGATCGACACGAAAGATCGTGTTGAGGATGAGCTGCCAGCTGCTTCCCTTCGCGCCGATGACGAGGTCGTACCCGGAGGATTCCTGTGAGAACATCCGGCTGAAGACGCCGTTGATCAGCAGGACCGTGACCATCAGCGCCACGCCCAGCGCCATGCTCAGGCCAGTGAGTGACGAGGAGAGCATCCGTTGACGGAGGCTCTTCCAGGCGACCGTCAGCAAATTCATGCGGGGACTCCCG
>CAZUXX010000146.1:5539-7864 GCA_964624215.1 uncultured Planctomycetaceae bacterium | reverse complement strand
CAGAAGGTGCGGATGCAGACCGTCTGCCGTCGCGTCTGTCGCGAAGAGGAGTACAAGTACAACGTGACGCTCTGCAAGCCGGAACAGAAGGTCCGGACCGTGACCGTCTGTCGCCGCGTGCCGGTGCAGCGGGTGCGGACCGAGACCTACACGGTGTGCGTGCCGCGCGAGCGTGTGGAAGAGTACGAAGTGACGGTGTGCGACTGCGTGCCGGAAACGCTGACCCGCGAGTACACGGTGTGTGTGCCGGTTCAGGTCGAGCGTGAAGTTGAGGTGCAGGTCTGCCGGATGGTTCCGGAACAGGTCAGCTACCAGGCACCCGTCTGCGAAACCTGTGCACCGGTTTGCAATCACCGGGCCGGGCGTCGCTGCCGCCGCTGCCGCTAACGTGATGGCGTCGCCTCATTGAGGCGCTGCTGAAGACTCAGGAAGGCTCCGTTCTTTCGGGAACGGGGCCTTCTGTTTTTATTGTACTGCCGTTCGGCCCGCCGCAGACGCTCCCCTTGCTGGCCGAGTTCGCCCGGACGATGGGAGAACCGCCGGTTTCGTCGTCCAGTTAAGCCGGTTTTTCAAAGGTTTCTTATTGAAGGTTTCCCGTTGAACTGATCTGCCGGTAAGTCAAAGAAGTTCTCCGATCGGGATTTGTCAGCGGTCGACTGAACGACATAGCGTGAACACACAGTTCATGAATCCGGTGCGCAGGGCTGATGATGGGTGAGTCTTCCCCAAAGGATGTTCGCGAGATTTCAAAGTTCGCCGAGGAGTATGCCCGCGCGTTCCAGCGGCGGGATGTGGCCGCCATCTGCCAATTGCTGGCTAATGACTTCGTCGCGATGACAGCCGACAAGCCTCCGATCCGGGGGCGAGACGCGGTTCGAGCCGAACTGACGAACGACCTGGCCGGCCTGGAGATCGACGAGATCGTATTCGAGTGCGAACAGATCGTCGTCACGGGGGAATGGGCGTGGGCAGCCGGTCTCTCGCGGGTCATGCTCAACTTCGATGGCGATATCTCGCAAATCGACGGGAAGTTCCTGTGGATCCTGCGACGTACCCCCGAAGGATGGCGACTGGTCCGTGACAGCGCCAGCAGCCACTAACCCCCTTGCGGGGGCTTGTGGCGGCGGCTGGACGACAAAAGGACTGCATCGCGGCAGGATTCCGCCGCCAGTGACCGTACGCCTACCTCGGAACCGCTTCCTGACCCCTTGCGGGGGCTTGTGGCGGCGGCTGGACGACAAGAGGACGGCATCGCGCCAGGATTCCGCCGCCAGTGACCGTACGCCTACCTCGGAAGCGCTTCCTGACCCCCTGCGGGGCTTGTGGCGGCGGCTGGACGACGGCAAGCAGACCGGAGCTGAAAGGCCGGTCAATCGTCGGGATGTCCGTCGCCGCGACGGGAAGTCTGACGAGTTCAGAGGCGATCGAGCATATCGATCCAGCGGGCGAGTTCGCCGATGGTGTCGGCGTCCGGGTAACCGTCGTCCTGGTCCGGCTGACTGAAGTGGACCGGGAACTTCATGTCGCGGAGGATGGCGGCGACCTGTTCGAGTCCCGGGCGAAGGGGATCATTTTCGCCGGCGATGAGTGAGATCAGCAATGGGGTCTCGGGGTCGTTGTCGGCCGGCCGATCGCGAAGTGCAGCCGAGGCAACTGAGACGCCGCGGACGAGTTCGCGGAATTTGAAGGCACATGCCCATGCGAACTGTCCCCCGTCGGCGTAGCCGTGGAGGCAGATCCGTTGCGGGTCGATGTGGTAGCGGTTGCTAAGTTCGACGATCAGGTCGTGGACCATCTCGGCCTCGCCGGCTGTCCATCCGCTGAGGTCCGCGGCTTTGGGGGCTGCGAGGATGATGCCGCGACGATCACACTCGGCCTGCCAGAGCCGCATCATCGCTGCCTCCATGGTATCGCCTGCGGGGTGCAGCCAGACGAGGAGGGAGTATTCGTAGCGGGGGTTGTACTGGGAGGGGACATAGATCCAGTAGTTGCGATCGGTTCCCCCCGGCAGTGACCTGGTGGACCTGCCAACCGGGACTGTCACGGAGTCGGGATCTTCGGGCGCGGGAACCGTCGCGGCGGCGAGTTGTGCAGGGACGGTTTCCTCGACGGCCTGCAAGACGACTTCTGTGGTCCGGGCTGTCCCATCGCGTGTGAATTCGAGTTTGACAGTGTCGCCCGGCTGTCTGTCGCGGAGTTGCTGACGCAGCTTCTGTATGTCGAGACCGGTTTCTCCGTCGATGGAGGTGATGCGATCGCGACGTTTGAGGCCGGCCTTGTCGGCTGCGGAGCCTTCGGGCGCTTCTGCCTGGAGCAATACGCCAC
>CAZUXX010000146.1:0-5529 GCA_964624215.1 uncultured Planctomycetaceae bacterium | reverse complement strand
GGGAACGACATCGCGGATGCCGACGCCTGCGGGTGCATCGTCTTCGGCGGGGCGCTCCGGCAAGACTCCGAGTGCCCCTGCTTCCCAGGGCTGCAGCTCCGGGACGAGGGTCAGGGGGACTTCGAGCGTCTGGTCACCGCGGCGAATGGTGAGGGCGAGCGTGTCTCCGGCGTATTTGCGTCCGAGGATGTGGCGGAGGTGCGGGACACGTGGCGTGGGCTGTCCATCGGCAGCTGTGATGACATCGTCGATCCGGATCCCGGCCTTGTCGGCGGGGGAGGCGGGACGCACGCGTGTGACCCGGGGTTCGCCTGCGAGAATGCTCTGGTCTTCAAAGCCGATTCCGGCGAGACCGGGCTTCAGGACATCTCCCTGTGAGAGTCGTTCGAGGGAGTTGTAGACATCCTCGAGCGGGATCGCGAAACCGATTCCTCCGTCGTACCACTCGACCCCGGCGGTCTCGCCGGTCTTCTCGGGCGAGAGCGGGACAAGGATCCCGATGCCACGTGCACTGATGTCGATGAGCGGACCACCGTAATTGACTGGTGAAACTTTGGCGTCGGTCTGTACTGCGCGGCCCCAGACGCGGTTGAGTGCGCTGAGGATGCCGACCGAAAGGTTCGGCAGCGGGCTGTCGTAGGTACGGCCCAGAGCGATGGCCCACTGGCCGACACGGAGCTCCTCACGGGGTGCCGGGGCGAGTGGTGTCAGTCGTGTGGAGTCGCCCGACAGATCGATCCGCAGGAGCGTGAGCATGCGGGCCTGGTCGGTGGCAACGATTTCGGCGGGGAACGGGCGACCATCGGGAAGGGTGACGAGCACCGCGGAGGGGTTCGAGACGAAGTTGAACGAACTGGTGATAATCAGTCCGTCTTCTGAAACGGCGACGCCGGTCGTGGCGCCGGTTCCCGTCAGGACATTGCCGACGAGGTCGACGCCTCCGACCGTCTCAACTTTGACGATCGAGGGCTCGGCCAGAGCGACGGCCTGTTTGAATGCCTGTTCTTCCGCGAGTTCGAGGTCGCGATCGGCAGCGAGTGCCGACGAGGCGGCCAACAGGATAATGAGCAGGGATCGGATCATGTCGCGTCTTGGGCCGTCCACCGTATGCGGAGAACGCAGCATCGGGGTACGCCGTCAGTCCTGTTTGCGGGGGACCACCATTTTCATCGAGACCAACTGCTTGCCGCGACGGACGACGATCGTGAGATCGTCTTCGGCCTGCAGCTGGCGAAGCTGTTCGTTCAGTGAGCGAATCGAATGGACGAGCTGATCGTTGACGAACACGACGAGGTCGTCGGGCTGCAGGTCGAGCCTGGCGGCCGGGCTGTCGGGAATCACCTCTTCGACGAAGGCCGGGGTGCGGTACAGAACGTCGGGGACGAGCACGATTCCCAGATCGAGCGCGGTATAACCGGTGGCGGCGTTTTCGGCGGCAGGGGTCGGTTCGACGGTCCTGCCATCACGGATGGCGAGGATGGTCGGCGTGAGTTCTTCGATCGGGATGGCGTAGTTCATCCACGTGTTGCTTTCGCGGTTTCGCAGTTCGCGGCCAATCATCCCGAGCAGTCGCCCGTCAAGCGTTGTCAGAACGCCGCCTGCGGCTCCCGGATTGTTGGTGATGGCGTCAACGATGTAGACCGGTCCGCGGTAGGGAACTTCGAAGCGCCCGCGACGGGCGGTCAGTCGCGTTTTGGCGGCAATGGTGCCATGCAGGACGGAGACGGGCTCATCGCCGGTCGCGACCTTGAACATGTTGCTGAAGGCCAGGATCCGCGTGCCGGGGCCGGCCTGTACCGCGTCGGCGGCGAGATCGAAGTGGTCGAGATCCTCGGCGTCGATCTTGAGCAGGGCGAGGTCGAGTTCAGGCTCGGCCCCCACGACCCGGCCCTGGTACCGCCGGCCGTCGTTGAGGATCACCGTCACCGAATCTCCATCGAGCACGTGGCTCCAGACGGTGACGATGTGTCCCCGGGGTGAGATCAGGAACCCGGTGCCGTAGGACTCGAGGTTGGCGAAGCCCCCGGCTCCGAAGATCTTGACCATCCTTTGCTGGACCGTCAGGACCGCGTCGTTGGCGTGAATCGGGGACGGGGCAAGTGCGAGCTGTCCCCAGAGGGAGGCTGCAAGAAGTGCGGTGAATCGGAGGCGATGGAAGAGGTGCGCCATGACGGACCGTGGCCGCTGATCGACCTAGGGGAGGAAAAACGGGCCTTGCTGCATGTCCAGCGGCATTGGTTCGAGCCGGGGCTCCGTCCAGAGGTGCGACTCGGTGTCGATGTCTTC
This sequence comes from uncultured Planctomycetaceae bacterium, assembly GCA_964624215.1. Lineage (GTDB taxonomy): Bacteria > Planctomycetota > Planctomycetia > Planctomycetales > Planctomycetaceae > CAZUXX01. The sequence continues at coordinate 3,243 of CAZUXX010000146.1, read as the reverse complement.
CCAACTGGCGAGGGTGACGGAGATGGTGGCGACCTCGGTGAAGCGTTGCACTTTCATCTCGACGGTTTCGCCGGTTTGCCGCTCCTTAATGCTTTCGATCAGGTCGGCGAAGTGCCGGATGGGGTCTCCGTTGACGGAGAGGACGACGTCTCCCTCCCTGAGACCGGCCTGATCGGCAGCGCCCCCTTTCAGGACTTCGCTGATCCGGCAGTAGGAGAGCATTTCGCCACGAACTCCGAGGGCCGGTCCGCGAGGTTCGACCTCGGCGTTGGACAGACCGGCGACTGCCCGGCTGACCGTTTCGGGAAGGAGCTGCTGGCCGTCGGGGAGCTGCTTCTGAGTGACGGTCAGAACCTTGAGGCGATCGACGTGCTGCAGTCGTGAGAGATGCCAGAGTCCTTCGATTCCACCGGACCAGCGGGAGGTAATCATGACATTCCCCACCCGGCGGGGGATCGTGGTGCGGGCTTCGTCACTGGCGGCCCCGGCCTGTGTGATGCTTCGCAGCCAGTCGATGTCGGCGAGTTCCCATTCGGTTTTGGGACGGGTGGCATTGTGACGGGCAGCGAGCAGAAACAGATCGGGAGCCCAGTCGACCTTTCCGCCGAGCTTCTCGATGGCGGCAACGGCCCGCTGCTGGCGGAGATCCTGATGCCCGGCGAGGATCTCGGCCGCTGGCTGCGCGGCGATTGTGCTCTCGTCTGCGGCTTCGGCGAGTTCCATGAGGAGCCGTTCGGCACTCACGCTTGCCTGCTCATCGCCGTTGACGAAGAGCTGTTCGAGAAGCCTGAGGGCGCGGCGTGAGACTTCTGCACTCCCTTCGCGAGCCATTTTCGCGAGGAGCTCGGGGGATGCCTGCACGCGTTCGCGGAGAGCGCGTTGGGCGGCGAGACGCTCCTGAAAGTCCTCTGAATTCAGCTGGCGAAGCAGGACTCGCCCGTCGGCCTCGTGCTCCCCGACGGGAGCCGGTGGCTCCTGGGCACCTGCACTGGACACGCAGCTCACCAGAGCGATGGCGCAGAAAATGGTCCGGGCGCGCATGCAGGTTCTCAAGCTCCCAGGATTCCGCAGGCAGCTTGCGCGAGGACGAAACCGCTGCGGAAACAACAAATTGCCGCACGACATCCTGAGACGTGCGACCCGGAATCATCTTCGCACAACCCCCCCGGTGAAGCAAAGCTCAAAGTCATTTGCAATGGAAGAAAGCCGGCTGTATCTTTTGGCGTTTGAAGCAGTTGCGTTCCGGGTCCCGAAGCCGCGTGTGTGGCGGGAGGTTCCCGGACGGCGAGAGAATCGCTGACCAGACGCATCCCGGGAGAAAGCATGAATCAGACGAGCAAGGCAGATATCCGTCGAATCCGGCGGAAACGGGCACGGTTGCGGAAGAAAATGAACTGCCGCTTCTGTGTGGACGGTGTCATTCCGCGTCCGGTGTATGTGGACTACAAGGACGTCAAGACTCTCAAGCAGCTGATCGACCGACAGGGTCGCATCCTGCCGCGTCGCCGGACGGGGACGTCGGCGATTTACCAACGCGCGGTTCGTGCGGCGATTATGCGGGCCCGGTTCATCGGTTTGTTGCCGTACGTGTCGGAAGACTGATCGGCGTCCAGCGAGTGATCCTGGAGTGAAGATTTCGCGACCCGGGCGCGTCTGGCGGCCGGGTCGCTGACGTTGATACCCGGCTGATTGTCGTACATTGCCCTTTCGTTGCGGGGCCCGGATGTCACCTGCTGCTGGAACGTCAGGATTCGAGGACCGGCTCCGGCGGAACGTTGCCGAGATTTGTGAGCGAATCTCCCGGGCGGCGGAACGGAGTGGTCGCCGGCGTGAAGCCATCACGCTGGTCTGTGTGACCAAGTACGCCCGCTGGGAGTGGGTGCGTGTGCTGGCCACCCTGCAGACCGGACCTTTGGGAGAAAGCCGTCCTCAGCAACTGCTCTCGCGTGCCGAGACGCTGCGATCCGAAACCGGCATTACGGATGCCGAGTGGCATCTGATCGGTCATCTCCAGAGGAATAAGGTCCGCCCGCTTTTGGGGGTGGCATCGCTGATTCACTCGGTTGACAGTCTGCGGTTGCTGCAGCGGATCGAGAGTCTGAGTCTTGAAACGGGACTGCCGGCTGCGGTGCTGCTGGAGGTGAATGTTTCCGGAGAGGCGGCGAAGGACGGATTCAGTGTTGCGGAGCTGAAGGACGCCTGGCCGGCGGTGATGCAGCTTCGATCGGTGCAGGTGAACGGGCTGATGACCATGGCTCCGCTGACCGGGGAGGAGGCGGAACTGCGGCGGACGTTTGGGGGACTGCGGGAGCTGAGGGATGAGCTCGCCTCGCCGGAATTGCCGCTTGCGGAGTTGTCGATGGGCATGAGCAACGACTTCGAGATTGCGATTGAAGAAGGGGCAACGCTGGTCCGCATAGGGAGCCTATTGTACGAGGGGCTGGAGGAACCTGGGTGAACGATCCGGTGACTGTGAGATTGCAGCAGAACGGCCTTTTGCTGCCGGTTCTGGCACAGGCAGGTTCGAGGCGTGAAGGGATCGTCGGGACTCACGACGGACGGCTGAAGGTGGCCGTGACCCAAGTTGCCGAACGTGGCAAAGCGAACCGGGAACTGGCGCGGGTGCTGGCGAAGGGGCTCGGGCTGCGGAAAAGCCAGGTCCAGCTTGCGTCGGGGGCGACGAATCCGCGGAAGGAGTTTCTTATCTCGGGGGTCGAGGAGACAGAGCTGCTGGAGCGGATCAGCGAGGCGGTGCGGAACGGTTGAGGGGCCTAGGGGGCGAGGTCGTGATTGCCGCGTGAGTCAAGAAAAACTCTCCGCGCGTTCACGGAGAGTTTCAGCCATTTGCAGGTTTGCGCCGGCCCCATCAAGCGGGGGATCCTGAATCGCTGGAAGTCGACGACGGGCCCCATCCCCGACGTGTCCTACCGGCGCGGATGCGGTCGCTCAGACAGCATCCTTGAGCTTTTTGAGAGCGGTCACCTTCACGGCGCGGCTGGCGGGCTTGGCCGGCTGATGCTTCATCTCTCCGGTGAAGGGGTTCTTGCGCATCCCCGCGGGGACGGCCGGCTTCTGCCGGACCTTCAGCTTCACGAGGCCGGGAATCGTAAAGACGCCCGGACCCTTCTTGCTGAGCTGGCTCGACACGAGCTCGCCCAGTTCATCGAAGACGCGGCTGACGTCCTTCTTGGTCAGGCCGGTTGACTCTGCCAGAGAATTCAGCACCTCGGTCTTCGTCATCGC
>CAZUXX010000145.1:1058-7913 GCA_964624215.1 uncultured Planctomycetaceae bacterium | reverse complement strand
GTGTGGCGGCCCGCTGGAAAGCGGCCGGACACGAGGTGAGTGTCCTGACGCGGTCACCGGAACGGGCGGAGGCATTTCGAGCTGAGGGATATCGGCCGGTCGTCGGCGATGTGATCGATCCGGAGTCACTGACGCTGCCGAACGTCGACGTGCTGCTGTATGCCGTCGGCTTCGATCGTACGGCCGCAGCGGACAAGAGGACTGTCTACGTCGATGGTGTTTCGCATGTCCTGTCGGGCCGGTTCGGCGTTCGACGCGTGATCTACATTTCAAGCAGCAGCGTTTACGGGGCGAGTGACGGGCGTTGGGTGGACGAGGAGGCGGAGGAGTCTCCGGTGACGGAGTCAGGCCGCATCTGTCTGGATGCCGAAGCGGTCGTGGTACGCGAAGCGGAGCGGCAGGGGTTCGAGCATTGCATCCTGCGGCTGACGGGGATCTATGGTCCGGGTCGTCTGCTGGCACGGGCATCGCAGCTGCAGGCGGGTGATCCTCTGGCGGGCGAGCCGGACGCGTGGCTGAACCTGGTTCACGTCGACGATGCCGCTCGAGCCGTCGAGGTGATCAGCGAGAGTGAGCTGGGCCGATCTTTGTACCTGCTGAGCGATGATCGGCCGGTGCGGCGTCGTGAGTACTATTCGCGACTGGCGGAGCTGGTGGGAGCTCCGGAGCCGACGTTCTCTCCGGAGACGGCGGCGCGGCACGGGAGGGGACTGAACAAGCGGTGTTCGAACCGCCGGGTCGTCTCCGATCTTGCTCTGACGCTGACGTATCCGGACTTTGAGGCGGGATTACCGGCGTCGCTGGAGGCGTCGGAGAGCTGAGTTGAGAATCGTGGACACGCGGGCGGGCGCATCGTGGTCTGCCCGGCCGGTTCGCATGCTCATCCGTGTTGCAGCGTGAACGTCTGGCCGCGAGGCGGTGAAGCTGTGCATTCCCGCGGCGGGAACGGAAGCGGAGGGGAGCGGATTCGCTTTTGAAAGCGAAAATGCCCCCGGAGCGGACTCCGGGGGCACTGTCGCGTTTGCGGTCGCTGCTCGTGACGAGGGTCAGCTCTGCGAGAGGACGAAGTTGTCGAAGCGAACTTCGGACTCTTCGGTTCCTTCGGTGATGCTGTGGAAGAGCTGGTCGACGATTTCGTGGAACTTGCTCTTCTCGACGGAGTAGAAGTTGTGCTTGCCGTCCCGACGAGCTGAGATGAGACCGGCCGTCCGCAGGAGTGCCAGGTGGTGGCTGACAGCGGGCTGGCTCTGTTCGAGTCGCTCGCAGAGAGCGGAGACGTGCAATTCACGTTCACGGACGAGCATGAAGAGGATCTTCAGGCGTGTTTCGTCCGCGAGAAGCTTGAACACCTGCACGAGGTCCTTCTCAAGCTGCCCCGAGATTTCCGGGAACACACTTTTCGCAGTACCCGTTGCCGGGGCCTCCAAGACATTTGTCAACATTTTGTCTTTCTCGCTGGTTGGCCGACTCTCACCCGGCCCTCTTGGCAAGGCGTTGAGTCCAGTTTTCGAATCCGCGTGGTGCGGAGCCATAATCCGATCCATTCAAGAACACCGTACGGACAGTGAGCATCATGCGGATGCACCGCCTGTACCGAAATTCCGGTTGGGGTTTCCAAGTCTGGAATAGTCCGTCACAAGAAGGGGTGTGAGGGTGACGGACGCTTGAAACTTTTCCACCAAGGAATGCCGAACTCGGGCCAACCCCCCGTCGAAGACGTATGAGCGCTCGGGGGTCGACAGCCGCAGCGGCCTCGTGGTCTCATCTGCTCGAAATTATGGTCAGCAGTCCCGGGGTCGTCAATCAGGGTTTCGTGTGAAAACGTTTCGCGAAGCTCCTGAACCCGTGTTAAAGTCAGCGTTTACAGAGAGTGAAACTGCGTCGATCCGCCATTTTTTTCGGGATGAACGGAGCGGATAAAGGCGGCCACCACCCTCGCGGGGCTGCCTGCTGCACACTCCGAAACCAGGGAAAAGCCCCTCCCGTTTTCAGGAGACAGGTGGCCAAATCCCGGTTGGTGGACATGAGCCAACAATGAGGCCCGGCGGCAGGCAGCACCCGGAGCGCGAAGACGGTTTATGTCGCCGCAACGAGCGCTTCAGGCAGGGCGTAGCGGAGGATGGCCGCGATCTTTCGCCCCTCGATTGCCTGCGGGTCAATGACGTGGACTTCTCCGCCTCGTCTCAAGGTCTCGACAACGAGATTCTCGGCATCTCCCTGGAGCTGATCCTCGGAGACGAGAAGCGTGCCGACAGCTCCCTGACGGGCCGCATCGAGGATGGCGGTGGCGTCGTCCCGGGTGAGATCGGTCCCGCGTGCATCGAGAAACCGCGTGGCGGCCTCGTGTGCCGCGCGATGAAACTCGGGTTCGACGATGGCCCACGCCCGCTGATGCAGGGCGTGGTCGGCCAGGTGTTCGACATTCCCCTGGATGAAGTCGCCGCACAATCCAGGATGCTGATTAATGTCCTTGTAGAGGGCAAAGTTACTCTCGATGCCGGCGAAGACGAGAGGTGTCTCCGGTTCCCCGATGGCGTCCCGGACCGCCTCGTCGATCCGCTTGAAGTACTCGCGGAGGTCGGCCTCGTCGTCGTATTGCCAGTATCCGTGGGGAACGGCGGTGCCACCTCCCCGCTGGCGGACGCGGAAGGAGTGCAGGAAGAAGCTCTGCTGCTCGTACTTGACTCCGGTCAGTTCGGCGAGTGATTGGGGCATCCCGTCGCTGTGGACTTCGTGCACTTCGTCGCGAGTGCCCATCAGCAACCGGGTTGCATTGCGACTGACCGCGAGGATGTAGAAGACGCCGTCGTTTTGCAGCAGCGGGAGCAAAGGGGCCACCTTGAAGCGCTCACCGACGACCACCATCTCGGGCAGAGGGATCGGAACGCGGAAAAACCGGGCATTGTCTCCTTCGACGAACAGGGCGAGCGAGGCCGCCTGGTGCTGCCAGAAGTCATCGTCGTGGGACAGCCGTTCCAGTGTACGGATGGTCATACGCAGATCCCGGGGAGCGGTATCGCATTTCTGAAGCTGGTCCTGGACCTGGCGGATCAGGTTTTTGAAGCGAATTGCGTTCTGCTGGACCTCGGGCCCGGCTTTGACCGTGGGCATCATCAGGGTGACACAGGGAGATCCCTGGGTCTCGAGGAGGGCGTTGAATTGCTCGCGGGTCAATGCGGCAGGCATAGCATGCTCCGTCAGAGTACGAAGTGGACTCGTTACCGGCGGATTTCATGGCAATCTTCGTGCCGCACGGGTTTGTGATGGACGGGGGAGCAGCGGGTGGCGGAAGCTGATCGCGCAGAGGACGGGATGGAGGCTGGGGAACCGTCTGGTCGGCCTCGGACGTGACGGAACGGAGTGGGGAACCTGCGGCAGTTGACCCCTGGAGATGAGGCCTGTAGCCTCGAAACTGACGAGGTTTTGTATCGCAGTGGAAACGCATCCATCTCACAGTGAGCGGGCCTGCCTGCAGGCGATGCACGTCTGGCGGCTGGCCGGTCTGACGCACCTGCCGCGCGCCTCGGCCGTGCCGGATCTGCCGATGGTGGAGGAGGAGCTGCCCGCCTCCGTCGACGCTTCGCCTGTGATCGAAAGCGTGACTGCCACAGGGGATACCGAGTCGACACCGGCGCAGACGGCTCTGCGGGACAAGGCTGCCGAGCTGGCGGCGGTTGCCGAGCGCGTGGCCCGGTGTACGCGATGCCGGGAGTTGGCGGCGACGCGCACCCAGACCGTGTTCGGGACCGGAAACCCTGATGCGCGGGTGCTGTTTCTCGGCGAAGCTCCCGGGGCGGATGAGGATCGGCTGGGTGAGCCGTTTGTGGGGAAGGCGGGACAAAAGCTGGATCAGATCATCGCGGCGTGTGGCTGGACGCGAGAGGAGATCTACATTTGCAACATTCTCCGGTGTCGTCCGCCGGGGAACCGTAATCCGACGCCGGAAGAAGCGGCCAATTGCCGGGAGTATCTCGACGCCCAGATCCAGCTTGTCCAGCCGGAATACATTGTCTGCTGGGGGTCTGTGGCGGCGACGAATCTGCTGGGGACGACAGAGCCGATCGGACGGCTGCGACAAAAGTGGTTTGAGTACGGCGGCGCCAAGGTGCTGTGCACCTATCATCCCTCATACATCCTGCGGAACCCTGCGGCCGCCCGAAGGCCTGTGTGGGAGGACATGCTGATGCTCCTGAAGGAGATGGGGCTGACTCCTCCCTCGCAGCGGCGGGGCAACGCGGGGGATTAACTGGCGATCCCGCGTATGCGACCCCGAGTTCTGGTGCTGCCGCTGGCAGCCATCGTCATCACGGCCCTGTGTGTGTATCGCTACACGCGCCCGACTCCGGTTGTGGTGCCGGTGCAGGTGCAGCCGCGGATGGTCCCTCCACCGTTTGACTCGCCACTTCTGGACCACAACGGGAATCCGTTCAAACTGCAGCGTTACTTCGGGCGGCAGCCTGTGATCCTGGTGTTTCTCGCCGAGGGGGTTTCGCCAGTGGAGGATGAAACCGTGACCTGGCTGCGGGAGAATGCCCGGGCGGTGGACAAGGCAGGGTATGAAGTGGTGGTGGTGACGGACCGGCTGCCGTCGGCGACAAAGGCCGAGGCGGAGTCGGCCGGCATCGAATGGGACTTCCCGATTGTCTCGGATGTGGTCATCTCGACTCCGGTGCCGGGCCCGTTGCACCAGGTGTGGGGCCGGTTCGATCGCGAATCGGGAGAGCTGACGTCGGGGACGTTTGTGATTGACCGGATGGGTCGGGTGGCGGCGGACGAGGGCCGCCCGCAGCCGCTGGATGATCCCACCGTCGAACTGGGTCGGCTGATCACGAGTGCGAGCTGAGTTCGGGTCCCGCACCGGGCGTTGGCAGCGGCACCGCATTCTCTTGGGCATCGCCACATCCGCAGGACGGGACGAGCGTTGGCAGAAGGCCCCCCGGCGTCGCTGTCGTGTCTTGCCCGGAATGGGCAGGGCAGAGGCCATCGTTTCGGGAGCGACCACGGCTGGCCCGTCCGGGTTGCGAGGATCGGCAAACTGCCGGTGGGCGAACCTTCATTCTGCCGGGTGGCTCCGATATTCTGTTGCGTCGATTTTGAACCTCCCCGCCTGGTGCCTTTACGAGTCCTACGTCGTCATGCGTCTGTCCGAGACCGTTCAGAAGTTACAGCCTTCCGCCACCATTGCCGCGGCTGCCAAGGCGAAGGAGCTGAAGTCCCGCGGGGTGAATGTATTCGAGTTCACACTGGGTGAACCGGATTTCACGACGCCGGAGCACATCTGCGCAGCGGCCCGCGAGGCGGTGGAGCAGGGGCACACGCACTACACCCCTGCGGCGGGAATTCCGGCGCTGAAGCAGGCGATCGCGGACGTTTACCGGCGCGATTACGGAGTGAGCTACGAGGCATCACAGGTGGTGGTGTCGAACGGGGCGAAGCACTCGATCCACAACGTCGTGACGACCCTCTGCGGACCCGGGGATGAAGTGATCATCCCGGCTCCGTACTGGGTGAGCTATAGCGCTCTGGTTGAATTGACCGGAGCGACGCCGGTGATTGTCGACACGACCCGCGAGAGCGCGTTCTGCATGAGTGCGGAGCAGTTCGAGAAGGCGATTACACCGAAGACCCGGCTGATGATGCTGAACAATCCGTGCAATCCGACAGGGGCGGCCTACCCGGTCGAGACGCTGGCGGAACTCGCACGGGTGTGCGTTGAGCGGGACATCCCTGTGCTGTCGGACGAAATCTATGAGAAGCTGATTTACCCCGGCTCGGAGTTCCGATGCTTCGCGTCGTTCGGACCGGAGGTGCAGGAGCGGACCATCATCGTCAGCGGAGTGAGCAAGGCTTACGCGATGACCGGTTGGCGGATCGGGTGGACACTGGCGCCGGCCGCCGTCACCCGGGCGATGGCCGATCTCCAGAGTCAGCAGACGTCGAACCCGTGCAGCATCAGTCAGTATGCGGCACTGGCGGCGCTCGAGGGCCCGCAGGACTGCGTGAGCACGATGCTGGAGAAGTTCACCGAGCGGCGGGAGTATGTGCTGCGGCGGCTGCGGGAAATTCCCGATCTCGGATTCGCGGACCCGGGTGGTGCGTTCTATGCGTTCTTTGACGTGAGCAAGTACTTTGGCCGCCAGCTCGGAACGCGGGGCGTGATCGTCGACAACGCGACGGACTTCTGTACGGCCCTCCTGGAAGACGGGCACGTGGCCCTGGTGACCGGCGACGCCTTTGGTGCTCCCGGCTACGTGCGTCTGTCGTTCGCGACGGATCTGGACACGATCGAGCAGGGAATGAACCGCCTGGCGTCGTTTCTGAATCCGTAAGACGGGGTACGGCCGCCTGGCAGAGTCCGTGATTGCGAGAGCTTGTTGCCGACGTGCGAGGTGTTCGTGCCTCGCTGCGTTGGCGCGGTCGTGTCGAATCCTCTTCGCGACACACTGCCGGCTTTCGCCGCGGTGACACGCTGCTGGCTTTCGCGCGGCAAATGGCAAGGCCGGAACTGGACCGTGCAGAGGTCGGTATTTCAACGGCGACGGGCGACGCGAGTGGTGCGAGCGCGGCTGCGGAGGAAATCTCCGAGGGCGACTTCGAGCGGTGTCGAGGTGGTCAGCAGGGTGCAGGCGACTCCGAGGGAATCGGAGATGCGCTGAATCTCGGCCTGATGCTCACGAAGTCTGCGCTGGTACTCGTCGCGGGCGGCATCCGGGTCGACGTAGAGCTGCTGTCCGGTTTCGACATCGTGGAAGAGGGCGGGGGTGTCGAAGCCGAGATCGACTTCGGCCGGGTCGAGAATCTGGAAGAGAGCAACCTCGTTTCCCCGGGCGCGGAAGTCGGCGAGGCGACGTTCGA
>CAZUXX010000145.1:655-1048 GCA_964624215.1 uncultured Planctomycetaceae bacterium | reverse complement strand
TCGAGGAGATCGAGCGGAGCGAGAAGGTCCGAGACGAGGACGAGCAGTCCACGGCGGTGGATTCGCTCGGCAACCTGTTCGAGCGGACGGGACAGATCGGTGCCGGTCCCGTCAGCCGCCCGTTCGAGCGTGAGCAGCAGTCGATGGAAGTGTCCGGGCCGGTAGCGCGGGGGGATGAACTCCTCGAGCACGTCGTCAAACAGAGCCAGACCGACGGCATCGCGCTGGAGCGTCAGGAAGTGGCCGAGCGTTGCTGCCAGGGTGCGGGCATAGTCGGCCTTGGTCCAGCGGGTGCCGAAGTTCATCGAGCGGCTGCAGTCGACGAGGAGGTGGCAGCGAAGGTTGGTTTCGTCCTCGAACTTCCGGAGGGAGAACCGGTCCGTCCTGGCAAAC
>CAZUXX010000145.1:0-645 GCA_964624215.1 uncultured Planctomycetaceae bacterium | reverse complement strand
TCCTCGAACCGCTTGACGAAGTAGTGATCGGACCGGGCAAACACCTTCCAGTCGAGGAACCGCAGGTCGTCACCGGGGACGTACTCCCGGTACTCGCTGAACTCAACGGAGAAGCCGTGATAGGGGCTGCGGTGCAGACCGGAGAGGAACCCTTCGACGACGACCTTCGCCCGCAACTCGAGCGAGCGAATCTGCATCAGGGCTTCGGGATCGATGTACCGCTCGGACACGCGCAGACCGCCTTGAGGGGGAATGAGCATTTCGTGATCCTCGCTGACGCGCCGGTGCAGCACAAGTGACGACGGACGGCCTGACCGCCATCGGCAGCGGGTCGGGTGACACTCCCTGCGATCCGGATGGGCCGGTACTGTTGAGACTCGGGGGGGCGCTCACGAGGAACGACTCCGCGACTGGCGTGGATGATCACCGGAGGCGCAAGAGAAACGCCCTCGCAAACGGAGAGTTCGCGAGGGCGCGGGTGGGTCCTGTCAGGATCGAAGGATCAGCCCTTCAGGGGGGCTCCCCAATCGCCACGGTACTGCTTGTTGACGATGTGCATCACCTCGGGAGCATTGGTTGCTTCGAGCTTCTTCGCGTCCCACTCGATCTTCTTGCCGGGCTTGTCGGGCTCCTGGGCAGCGAAGA
>CAZUXX010000144.1:4140-7926 GCA_964624215.1 uncultured Planctomycetaceae bacterium | reverse complement strand
GTGAAAGACCGGTTGCGTCTGCGAGAAGCCGCTCGAGGGACCTTGCGCTCCTCCCGCCATGACAGAATTGATGAAGTCGGTGAGGCTGCGGGCCAGTCGGGCCCCCTGCAGGAGAGCTTCCTGTTGCGCGAGGTGATCTTCGCGCTCGCCCGCTGCGGCCGCCTGGGCGGTGATCCGACGACACCACGCTTCAAGTCCGGCGCGATCCCAATGACCGTCGAGAATCGGCGCCAGTTCCTCGAGGCGGGTCAGTCCCTGTTCGAGGTCCTGCGGTGTGAGGTATTGCAGCCCTTTCGACTGCAGCGAGGCGGGATCGAACTTCCAGGTGATGCGGTCAAACAGATCGGAGTCTTGCTTGAGGGCGTTCCCCAGCTCATCCATGACGGACCGCACGCGGGCCGGATTCTGTGACTCGACAACGAGGACAATGTCAGATTCCTCGCCGAATTCCCCGACGTAGTCCAGCCACCGCTGATGGAACTCTGCCTCAGGGTTGATCAGATCGGCGCGGCTGGTCTTGAACGACAAGAAGCGGGCCGTGATCCCCAGAGAGATCACGGTGACCAGAGCGACGGCGGCGAGCATTCCCCAGGGCCGGCGCACAGCGGCCTGCGCCGTCAGGCAGAGCAAACGACAGAGCACCCCCTGATGGGGAGCATCACCCATCGCACTGTGCATGGGTCATCCCTGACATGGCGGAGCCCCTCCGCCGGATCCAATCCGGTCCAATCGCCCACGGGCTCCAACCACCGGAGACCGTATTTTGCCGCAGCTTACGTCACAGATATTGGCCCCGGCAAGAACAGTTCGAGGGTTCTGGCAAGCGCGCTGCAATCGAGGCGCAGTTTGGGCAGAGGGCGAATGGGCGTTGCCCGTGACGCCGGGGGGATGCCGGTGCGGCAGGTCATGGTCCCGGAGATGGTTGCCGAGAGGCATCGTCCCCTGCACGGATTGCGGGAGACTCCGCGGTTTGCCCTCCCTGCCCGGCGGGTGAATTGTCCGGCTCGGTACGGCGGGAGACGGGGATCGTCAGATACAGCCTCCAGATCCCCAACAGGAGGATCAGGCCTCCCCCGAGCATCCCGGCGAGAATCAGCAGTCCCTGCCAGTCGCCGAACAGCCTTCGCAGAGCGAAGGGGCGGGCCCCGACAGCGTCGTCGATCCCCAGCGAGATCTCGAACATCCACAGCCGCGACCAGTTGAAGAGGACGAGTACGGCGGCCAGAGCGAGGAAGGGGCCGTAGGGGAGATAGTGTTTGCGGGAGACGAGTGGCAGCACGGCACCGGCGAGGACGGCCGGCAGCGGAGCGAGCAGGAACACCAGCACAGCGGGCTGCCACCCGATAAAGGAGCCGATCATCGCCATCAACAGCACGTCGCCGAAGCCCAGGGCCTCCTGACCGAGCAGCACGCGTGCGACGCCCCGTGACAGCCAGGTGAGGACGGCACCGACGACGAGGCCGGCCATGCTCCATGCCAGCCCGTGCAAGTGAGGGTACGCGGACAGCCACTCCGGAAGGTGCGGACCCCGCAACTGGGGGATCTCTGCGTTCCAGTCGACCCAGACATGGCAGATTTGCAGTTGTCCGGACGCGGTGGCGAGGGCGACTCCCAGGATCATTCCCGGAAAGGTGATGAAGTCCAGGATGTAATAGCTGCGCAGGTCCGTCGCCGTCGCTGCGGCCAGCAGGATGATGAGGATGGAGTGGTACAGCGGACGTGCGAGCAGCCAGAAGCCGTCGGGACGTACTTCGGGAATCTGCTGACAGCGAAAATGCAGGATTCCGATCGTCAGCGCGGCGGATAAGACCCCACCCACAAGTCCCCACGTGAGGGGAGTCGTCCGGGGAGAGACCTCGCAGGCATGGAGCCCCCACCACGCGAGCAGCGCCGTGATGACAGTCGCCACCGCACCCAACACTACGGTCGGGCCGATCGGGATCCCCTGTTCGAAGCTTTGAAGGAGAGCGTCAACGCTCATGAGTGGAGCGGCAACTGTGAGAGGGAGGCAGAGGGACAAACGTTGCTTGTGAGGGGATCGTCAGTGGGAATGAAGTCCAGCCCGGAGGACGTCCCGTTCATACGCGGAGATCCTATCGGGGATCCTTGCGACGGCGCAAGTGACAGCCAACGCCTGTTTCGCAGCATGTGGACCCGCTGTGGTCGCTGTACGTCTCCCCCGGCGGAACTGCAGAACCGCACTCAGCTCCCTGTCTTCCACGGGGGTCCCGATCGTGTCGCGCTGGAGCGTAACCATGCCGGGTGGTCGCCGGGAAGCCGCTTGATTGGTCCGGGAGCACAGCGTGTTCTGCTCGCAGGCCCCTTCCGGAGACCGGTGCTGCCTCTGTTGCCCTTGCATCCTGACGGTCCCTGGCCGGTCGGTTTGTCGCAGGAAGTCGGCCTCGGTGTTTCGGCACGAAACTCGCAAAGCACCGGTTTTGTCCGCATGTCCCTCCAACGGCCGAGTCAATCATGGCGAACAAGTCGAGTCAGAAGGGCAACTCGAACGAGGATCAGCAGCGTCCTCCCCAGGAACAGGCAGAGCAGCCGGGGCGACAGGATGTGATGAGGCCCAAGCCGATCGCATTGCCCGATGACTGGAAGGGGTGCGGCCGGCTCGAGGGTCGCGTCGCGCTGATCACCGGTGGAGACAGCGGGATCGGCCGATCGGTCGCGGTGGCGTTCGCCCGGGAGGGGGCGGATGTCGCGATCGTGTACCTCGAAGAGGCCAGGGATGCTGACGAGACGGTGCAACTGGTCGAACGCGAAGGGCGACGGTGCGCGGCGATCGAAGGAGATATTGGTTCAGAAGAGTTCTGCAACCAGGCAGTTGAGGAGACCGTCGAGCGACTGGGCGGGCTCAACGTGCTCGTGAACAACGCCGCAGAGCAACACCCGCAGGAGTCAATCGCAGACATCACGGCCGAGCAACTGGAGCGGACCTTCCGCACGAACATTTTTTCGATGTTCTTTCTCACCGAAGCGGCCCTGCCCCATCTGGAGAAAACTTCGGGCGCATCCATCATCAATACGACGTCTGTGACTGCGTATCGCGGGAGTCCAGGACTGGTGGACTATGCGGCGTCGAAGGGAGCGATTGTGGCTTTCACACGATCTCTGTCCCAGCAACTCGCACCTGACGGGATTCGCGTGAATGGGGTGGCCCCCGGGCCGATCTGGACGCCGCTGATTCCGTCGACGTTTCCTGCCGAAAAAGTGGCCCGTTTCGGTGGCGATACCCCTCTGGGGCGGGCTGGTGAACCCTGGGAGTGCGCCGGAGCGTACGTGTTTCTGGCGTCGGAGGAGTCGAGCTACATCACGGGCCAGGTGATCCATCCCAACGGCGGGGAAATTATCAACGGGTGAGCGAACCCGGGAGAAACGCTGATCTCTGCAACGCGGGCCGAAACCTGTCAGGAGAACTTCAATGCCTGGTGCCTGGTCGAACAAAGACGAACGTCAGTATGAGCACATCAAGGAGAGTGCGGAGGATCGCGGAGCCTCGGAGAAACGAGCCAAGGAAATCGCGGCACGAACGGTGAACAAGAATCGTCGCAAGGAAGGGCGCACGCCCAACAAGTCGACGCAGGGGACCGGGAACCCGAGACGATCCCTTGAAGACAGGACGGTGAAGGAACTGCAGAACCGCGCTGCAAAGCTGAAGATTTCCGGCCGCAGCAGGATGAAGAAGGCAGAGCTTGTCAGAGCAATCCGGTCCCGAAGCTGAAAAGTGCTCGGTTAAACAGGGGAGTCAACACGCTCACACAGAGGGTCTGTCGAACGGCT
>CAZUXX010000144.1:0-4130 GCA_964624215.1 uncultured Planctomycetaceae bacterium | reverse complement strand
CGCCGGAGTTCGTCTTTTCGCGCGCGGGGGCATCTGCTATGACACGCCCCCCTCTTGACGATTCCGAGGGCGAAGCCCCGCTGAGGATGGCGGGTTTCGCGACTGTCGCCGTATCGCCGGCCTGGATCGGATTGCGACCTGGAAAGGATTCCAAGCGATGCAAAGCCCTCTCTGGAAGCTGACAGCGCTCGCCGGCGTGATCGGTGTGGGAGTCATCGTCGTTGTCCAGGCGCAAAAGAACATTGCCGAGCGAACCCGGAGCGCTCAGGAACAGTTCGTGGAACTGGAGAAAACCGGTTCTGAATCGCCCGAGTCGACTTCCGCCGACGGTTCGGCCGGTCTCAATGATGACGGGTGGTCTCCTGCCGAGGTGACGGGGAAACCGTCCGTCGCCACGCTGGCCGGAAACGGCGCCAGCGCGGCGAATGAGACCGAAGATGACTTCGCGAATGCTCCTGCCACGTTTCCGGACGCCGGTGACGACCGGTTCACTTCCCTCTACGAAGCGGTCTCGGGAAATTCATCGCCTGCCATGGCGGCGCAGTCTGGCGACGCCAGCGTTCTGGTGATTCCCGATACGGGCTCGGCCGCGCGTGGAGGTGTGCAGCCGGTTTCGTTTGAAAGTACTGAACCAGCGAACCTGTCAGCAGTCCCCTCGTTCCCTGTTGGGGATGAGCTCGGTCTTCCTCCGGCACCGATCGACGTGACCGGCGATGAGCCGCGTGATGAACCGAATGTTTTCGTGCCGGAACCGGCCGGTGAGATGCTGGCCTCCGCAGACCCGCAGGAGGCCAAAGGCGGGAACGATCTGCTGCGTCCGTTCCCGAGAGAACTGGATGCACCGACACTGATACCGCCACCGACACGGACACCGAATGAAGAGGATGTTGCGTGGCCGGAGCCTCAACCGGATGTTGCCCAGGCATTGATGCAATCGGGATCGGAACCAGCCGCGGTCATTCCCACCAGTGGTGCCGATGGCGAAGCGATTGCCAGTTCGGTTCCCGCTCCTCGTGACCGTACCCGCTCGTCCATCCCCAATGGGGCAGCCGAGTCGTCGATTCCCCCACAGCCGTTGTCGGAGGATCCGTTTCCCGTTGACCTGTTCAACCCGGAACCGGCCGCGGCTTCCAGCGGCGGATCCACCGGACGCAGTTCGATTCCGGGCGGTGCAACTGGCGAGTTGCCCGGGGAGCCCTCGAATGCTTTGGATCAGAGTCAGCCGGAGATGCTCTTTCTCCCGGATTCCGGTTCTGATGAGAGTGTAACACCCCCGCCCCGCACGCGCGAGCAGCCTGCGGCCGCCCCGCCGGCTCCACCCAATTCAAACAGTGCGCTGCCGGCATTCCCGGAAAGTCTGCCGGCGTTTCCCGAATCACTTCCGGATCCGGCGGCCTCCCCGCAGCCGATCGAAGACGAACTGCCGTTTGCCCTGGAGCGTACCGATCCGCCGTCGCGTGGGTCTGGTCCGACCAGTGCTCAGCCGCCAGCGCAGATCGACGAGCCGTACTTCCCCTCCGATGCGCCGGCTGGCAACAACTCCTCTTCCGGAGAGATGCGGCCGGAGGCGGGCGATCCGTTTGGTGCTGCTCCGCCGCTGCCGCCTGAAACCGCGCTCCGTTCGGAGCCGGGGACGGGGGTGGGAGTCCGCAGTTCGATCCCTGCGAATGTGGACCGGTCGTCGATTCCGGAACCACAACGCTCTTCGATTCCGGCAGAGGCAGCGACGGGTGACCGTACACGTTCCTCCATTCCTGCCGGGGCATCGGAGGAAGCCCCTGGGATGGCCCCCGCGGGTGGAGCGGATCCGTTCGTCCCGCTGCCCGAGCCACCGTCGGAACCGGTCGGTCGGGAGTCGATGGACAGTGGCTTTCCCGATCCTCCCGCCGACGCGCCGGTCGATCCAGCGGAATCCCCCTTCCCTGACTTCCCTCCACTGCCAGAGCAACCTCGGGAAGTTCCCGACAACGCAGGGACAGGAGTGACCGATCTTCCTCCGTTCCCGGGGGACTCGTTGCCGGAATCGCTTGGGGAGACGGGTGAGTCCCGTCCGGTGCAGATCGATCCCGGCTCGCTGGCCGGCACCGGGACGCTCGATGGGACGACTCCGGCCGGCCCTCAGCAGCCGGAGCTGCAGATTGAGAAGGATGCGCCGCCACGTGCGGTGCTCAATGAACCGCTCGTTTACAACATTCGCGTAAAGAACATCGGACGGAGTGAGGCCCATCAGGTGGTGGTCGAAGATTCG
This sequence comes from uncultured Planctomycetaceae bacterium, assembly GCA_964624215.1. GTDB lineage: Bacteria > Planctomycetota > Planctomycetia > Planctomycetales > Planctomycetaceae > CAZUXX01. Next base: position 1,882 of record CAZUXX010000144.1, on the reverse strand, counting down.
ATCCCGCGGGGCACGATCCTCAAGGGGACAATCCCCGAAGCCGAGCTCGATCCGACGGACAACCATCTCATCTGGCGGCTCGGTTCGATGCCGCCCGGTTCTGAAAAGCTGATTCGCGTGCAGGTGGTGCCTACCGAAGCGGGTGAAATCGGTAGCGTGGCAACGGTTCGTTTTGTCGGCCGCGTTGCGGCGCGGACGGTGATCACAGCTCCAAAGGTCTCGCTTGAGTTGACGGGACCGGCCGAAGCGGTCGTGGGAGAGAACAGCACGTACGTCTTCAGAATCACGAACGAAGGGGATGGCGACGCGACCGGTGTGGTGTTGCGGAATTTCATTCCCGATCTGCTGGAGCATCCGGCCGGCACGGACATCGAGTACGACGTCGGGGCGATCAAGGCGGGTGAATCACGCACGGTCGAACTGACAGTCAACGCTGTGAAGCCGGGCCATGCGACGAACACCGCCCTCATCACCGTCAACGGGACCGAACATGACCGGGCCGCGACGGATGTCTACGTGATTGCATCACGCCTGCGAGTGACCAGAACCGGTCCGCAGTCGCGATTCGTTAATCGGCCCGCGAACTTCCAGACCGAAGTGGCGAACGATTCGTCACAGAGTCTGAAGAACGTGGTCATTCAGGAGATGCTGGCTGAAGGAGTCGAACTGGCGGCCGTCCCCGAACATGGTCGCTATGACCGGGTGCGCCGGACGATCACGTGGGTGGTTCCCGAACTCCCCCCGCAGCAGTCGGTGACAGTCAAGACAGCGCTGGTGACTGCGGTTCCAGGCCAGTACACATGTAAGCTGGAAGCCCGGGATGGCTCCGGACATCAGGCCGAAGCGGTGTCGATGCTGCAGGTGGAAGGGTTCTCGTCGCTGAAGGTGAACGTCGCTCAGACAACGCAAAACGGTGGCGCCGTCGCCGTTGGCGAAGAGGTCGCACTGAGACTGACGATTCAGAACCGGGGCTCGGCGCCTGCTACTGATGTGGTCACCGAGTTCGAGATTCCTCCAGAACTGGAGTTCGTTGCAGCACGGCCGGAGACGTACTCGCTCAATGGTGGCAAGATTCGCTTCGAGTCGATTCCACGGCTCGAGGTGGATGGGCAGAAGGTGCTGGAGATTGTGTGTGTCGCGAAGTCGGACGGAACTCCGCGGGTCGCGGCGAGTATCTGGAGCAAGGACCAGCCTCCGGTCATCCAGCAGGAGCCGGTCGTCGTCTTCCGCGAAGATTGAGTCCTGCCCGGGGTGACGATGGCTGCGGCCATGCCGGAGCAGTCCGTCAACGGGCCAGACGGATTCCGGTGAATGGCCAGCGCTTCTCGGGATGGAAGAAGTTGCGGTACGTGGGGCGGATGTGATCGCGGGGTGTGACACAACAGCCGCCGCGAAGGACCATCTGGTTGCACATGAACTTGCCGTTGTATTCCCCGATCGCGCCCTCTGCCGGCCGGTACCCCGGATAGGCGATGTAAGGGCTGGCAGTCCATTCCCAGACGTCTCCGAACATCTGACCGGGATGATCGTTGTTGGCCGGTCGAGGATGGAACGCCCCCTCTTCGAGATAGTTTCCGCGCAGCGGGACGGTGCGGGCGCATTGCTCCCATTCGGTTTCCGTCGGCAGACGACTTCCGCTCCAGCGCGCGAAGGCATCGGCCTCGTAGTAGCTGACGTGGCAGACCGGCTGGTGTACATCGAGTGGTTGCTCGCCACGCAGCGTAAAGATCTTCCAGCCTGAGTCGGTCAGGTCCCAATACAGAGGAGCCTGCCAGCCTTCGCGGGAGACGACGTCCCATCCGTCGGAGAACCAGAGCCTGGGATTGCGGTAGCCTCCGTCGTTGATGAACTCGAGGTACTCGCCACAGGTGACCAGTCGCGA
>CAZUXX010000143.1:6858-7936 GCA_964624215.1 uncultured Planctomycetaceae bacterium | reverse complement strand
GATCGTCTTGATCGGGTTGAACTGGTAGGCCACGGGGGAGGCAGGGCAGGCCAGGTTGTAGATCTGGTCGCACTCGACGTACAGCGGCTGGACGATGTCGTGGCGAATCAGCTCGAATCGCGGGTGCCCGATCAGGTTGGCGATGTTTTCCTTGCGGCCGGAGAAGAAGTTGTCGACGCAGAGGACTTCGTCTCCACGATCGAGCAGCCGCTCGCAGAGGTGGCTTCCCAGGAACCCGGCACCGCCGGTGACCACGATCGTCGCCATGAGGCTTCCGTGAAACTTGGGTAGGTGGACCTGCGGCCCGAAATGACTGTGCGCTTCGCTGCAACACCGGCGAGAGCTACTCTGGCGGATATTCGGTCCTGGAATGGAGTCTGTCCATGCAGTTTTCGATGTCGCCGCGGCTGCGCGCTCGAAACCGGTTGGTTGCGGTTGTCCTTGTCTGTGTGCTGAGCCACGGGGTACGACCGCTCGGTGCGGAGGATTCGTCGCCGCGACGGACGGAGACAGTGCAGCTGATCGAGCGCTGCCTGCCGGCTGTGGTCTCGATTGTAACGCAGGTGCGGGACCCGCAGACGGGACAAATCGAAGGACGATTCGGCAGTGGATCGGTGATTCATCCCGCCGGGTTCATTCTGACCAACGAGCACGTGGTGCGCCACCGTCACGACGGGCGCGTTCTGTTTTCAGACGGGAGCCTGCGACCGTACCGGATTCTCGCGCAGTTCCCCCACGAGGATCTGGCGGTGATCCAGGTTCCAACACGTGAGCCGCTGGCAGCGATCCGCCTGGGGCGGAGTCACGATCTGATGCTCGGCGAGCCGACACTGGTGATCGGCACACCCGGGGGCCTGACACACTCTGTGTCGACGGGGATTGTGAGCGGTCTGAACCGCTCCCGCCGTAATGAATCGAACTTTCTGCCGTGGATGATCCAGACGAGTGCGGCTGTCAGCCAGGGCAACTCCGGGGGACCGATGATCAACGCCCTGGGTGAGCAGATTGGCGTGATCTCGACAATCGGCAATCAGCTGCAGAACGTGTCGTTCGCGATTGCGATCGACCATGTGCGTGA
>CAZUXX010000143.1:5228-6848 GCA_964624215.1 uncultured Planctomycetaceae bacterium | reverse complement strand
CGGCAGAATATCTGGCTCGGGCTGACAACCGATCCACTGGCTGACGACGCGGTGGTCATCCGCGTGGACGACAATTCTCCGGCGGCCGCGGCCGGGATCAGACCCGGGGATGTGGTGGTGCGGATGGGTCAACTGCCGATCTACCGCGGGGTGGATGTGCAGTTCGGGCTCGCCGGGCGAGCGGCCGGAGAGGAACTGGCAATCGTCGTGCGTCGGGACAGCGCAGAGCACGAATTGACTGCGACGATTGCCAGCTTCCCCCTGAGTGAGCCGCTCGAACTGGATGGACTCGAGCCAGGGCTCGACTATGCCATTTACCGGGGAGAATGGGAGAAGCTGCCTGCGTTTGAGGAGCTTCAGCCGGAGCGGACAGGCCACTGCCTTCAGCCGAATCCGAACGAGTTCAACGCGCCGGTCGATCTGGTGGGACTGACATTCGAAGGATTGATTCGAGTCCCCGTCGATGGTCTGTACGCGTTCTACGTGACTTCGGATGACGGGAGTGCCCTGTGGATCGGCGATCGTCAGGTAGTGGACAATGATGGAACACACCCGGCCCGTGAGAACGGGGGGCTGATCCGGCTGAAGGCGGGGTTGCACCCGCTGCGGATCGCGTATTTCGAACGTCGGGGGGATCAGGTGCTGAGAGTAACGGTGGAACATGCCGACCATCCGAAGCAGCCCCTCCCTTCGCACTGGCTGTTCCGCAAAAGAGCGGAGGAGACATCCGGGGGTGATGGAGTGGATACAGAAAGGACGGACAAGGATCCGTCCTCCGAAGTGTCCGACTCTTGATTCTTGAGCGATCTCAAACGAAGCGACCGACTGCAGGGGACCGCGCCCAGGGGGCGTAAGCAGAGCCTGCCCGGACACGATGGATGCATACTGATGGCTGGACTGTTTGATCGTCAGGAACGGGAACTTGCGGAGGCGGCCAAGCCGCTGGCGTCCCGGATGCGTCCCCGAACGCTTGATGAATTCGTGGGGCAGCAGCACTTTCTGGGCGAAGGGAAGTTACTGCGGCGGATGCTGGCCGCCGGCCGGCTGCAGTCGCTCATCTTTTTCGGACCTCCCGGGACAGGCAAGACGACTCTGGCGCAGATCGTAGCGGCACACAGCCAAGCCGCGTTCGAGCAGCTCAATGCGGCGGCTGCGGGAGTGAAGGACCTCCGGGATGTGCTCGCGACGGCACTGGCCCGACTGCGAAACACCGGGGAGAAAACGGTGCTGTTTGTCGACGAACTGCACCACTTCAACAAGACGCAGCAGGATGTGCTGCTGCCGGATGTGGAAGACGGTGTCGTGATTCTCGTCGGAGCGACGACGGCGAATCCGTTCTTCTCGCTGGTGTCGGCGCTCGTCAGCCGCAGTCAGGTGTTCGAGTTCCGCCCGCTGGAGGCTGCGGACATCCGCGGCCTGCTGGAACGGGCACTGCATGATCGCGAACGCGGACTGGGCAGTGTCGATGTTGAAGTGACCGACGAGGCACTCGCCTTTCTCGCAGAGGTCTCTGATGGCGACGCCCGCAGAGCCCTGACGGCTCTGGAGATCGGAGTCCGCTCGCTCCCGGAGCAGGGGGGCGTGTTCGATCTGGCAGTCGCGCAGGATTCGATCCAGAAG
>CAZUXX010000143.1:0-5218 GCA_964624215.1 uncultured Planctomycetaceae bacterium | reverse complement strand
CAGCACTACGACGTCATCAGCGCGTTCATCAAGAGTATTCGGGGGAGCGATCCGGATGCTGCGATTTACTGGCTGGCACGGATGATCGAGGCGGGAGAGGATCCACGGTTCATCGCCCGACGGCTGGTGATCGCTGCTTCGGAGGATATCGGCAATGCCGATCCGCAGGCGCTCATGGTGGCTGTTGCCGCTGCCGAGGCAACGGATCGCATCGGGCTCCCCGAAGCGCGGATCTCGCTGGCACAGGCGACGACGTACCTGGCATGTGCCCCGAAGTCGAATGCATCGTATGTGGCGGTCGATGCTGCTCTCGAAGATGTTCGCTCACGGAGGCTGCTGCCGGTCCCGATGCATCTGCGGGATGCACACTATGCAGGAGCGAAGCAGCTCGAGCACGGGGTCGGTTATCAATACGCGCACGACTCCGCAGAGGGATGGGTCGACCAGGATTACCTGGGTGTCGATCGCACCTACTACGAGCCGACGGATCGTGGCAAGGAGGCGGAGTTCCGCGAGCGGCTGGATGCGTTGAGATCGCGGCGGGTGCGGGACAAGTCGGAGTGAGCGTCGCGGTTGCTGCTGTGACGGGGATGATGCGCGAACTGCGGCAGGTTTCCTGAGTTGGGGCTGCCCAACACGTGGACTGCTGCTCAATTTGCGCGCAGTGCGTCACACCGGGATCGCCCCGGCGGAGTTGCCTGAGGACGAAACTCCCGCGTTTTCTGCCGGTTTTCTGCTTTTGAGAGTGAATCGCGGAGTGGCATACGAATTGCCTTCGCCGCGTGTGGCAGTTGCTTGCGACTGAGACGGACGCGCTCACGGCCCGTCGCATGAATGTCTCCCCCCGCCACCGATGCGCGGGGGGATGGCTCCGGTCCACTGCGCCGGGGGTGGGGTCAACGTTTCCGTCGAAGGAGTTGCTATGAAGTCGAATCGAGGTTTCACGCTGATCGAACTGCTGGTCGTGATTGCGATCATTGCGATCCTTGTGTCGCTGTTGCTGCCGGCAGTGCAGCAGGTGCGTGAAGCGGCGCGAAAGTCACAGTGTCAGGACCATCTCCACAATCTCGTGATCGCGCTGCACAACTACGAGGGAAGCCACAAGGTGTACCCCTACGGCTATCGTGGGGAAACAGCGACTGCCACCCACAAGCGCGATTGCTGGTATCAGCGGATTCTTCCATTCATTGAACAGAAGTCGCTTTCGGATCTGTACGAGGCGGACACGAGCTCGCAGGTCCATCACCTGACGAACGAGATCGCGACGACGGCTCCGGAGATGATGAGCTGTCCGTCGAACCCCGGCGCCCCGGGTGTTGGGGGGAACGGAGGAAAGGTCGCCTTTCAGGGGAGCTATGCAGTGTGTGCCGGTGTGGGCCACGGACGCACGATCGATCGCAATGCCGGCACGATCACGGTCACGGACCGCACGATCATCTCCCGTGATGCGGGTGGGATATTCAATTTGGAATCGAAGCGATCGAACCGCGATGCGACCGACGGAACCTCCAACATCGTGTATCTGAGCGAGGGGATTGTCCGGGACAACAGCGTCGCCGCCTGGGGAGAACTGGGCGGCTACTGGGGCGGTGCTCCGCACGGGTCCTACGGATTTTCGACGGCCGAGGTCCCCAATACGAGCGTGCCCGACCGCGTCTACAGCTGCAAGGCGACGCTCGTGCCCGATGCACCGAATCAGGCGCCCTGTGAGAACGGAAACGCCGATGGTCTGCCGGGGCGCTACAACTTCGCCCGCAGCTATCACCCCGGCGGCGTCCAGGTCGCCCTGGGGGACGGCAAGGTGCACTTCGTCTCAAACAATGTGGACCGCAACCTGTGGATGAGGCTCGGCGTTCGTAACGACGGGCTCGTCATCAGCGGCTTCTAGGTCCGGTTGTGCGCCTTTGAGTCACGGGGCCGCCAGACAAGGCGCAGCATCCCCGGATGTTGTCGCTTGTGAGGCAACTCGGAGGTGGCTTGCGGAGCGACTTCCGGTCGAGTTGCGCGGATGGTTTGAAAGGCCAGATTATCTGTCCGAATTGCTGTGAGGAAATGGACATGTCGTGTTTGCCTGATCGCATCACTACCTGGGCATGGCTGAAGAGGGCGGGAACCGCGATGTCGATCGGCCTGTGGCTGTGCTTCGCAGCGGGATGTGGTGGTGCCGGAGACGGACCGGAACTGCATCCGGTTTCGGGAACGGTGACTCTGGACGGGACCCCGATCGAGAAAGGGCAGATCCTGTTTCGGAAGCTGGAGGGGGATCAGAAAGCGTACGCCGCTCCCATCGTGGCGGGGGCGTATGAGCTGGCGGCCGAGGCAGGGGCGATGTCAGTGGAAATCACGGCATCGCGACTGTTGCCGGGGCAGTTCGATACCTCGAATGAAACTCCGGAGCCGGTAGGGATCATGTATGTCCCGAGCCGGTACAACAGCGAGAGCGAATTGAAAGCCGAGGTCGCTGCGGGGAAGTCAAACGAGATTCCGTTTGTCTTGACGACCGACTGATGCGGAGGTGCCCGGGAACTGCAGCCGCTGGCGACCCGGCGTAAGACCGACCAGGTCAGGGCCGACCAGGCCGGGGGCCTACCACGCCGGTTCCATCATGGAGACGATCTGACGAGCGAGATCGTCGATGGCGGTCTGGCGGGCGGTTGCCAGGGATTGTCCGGTTTCGGGAGCGAAGCTGGCGTTGGCAACCAGCCGGGTGGTGTGCGCATCAACCGGGATCGTGGCCTGATGCAGGACTTCGCCGGTGGCGAAGTGCTCCCAACTGACTTCGACGGCCAGGTTCAGTTCGAGTTCCCGCGGGTCGTCGTAGCGGTTCTGGTTCGTCGGTCGTTTGGAGATGTTGCGAATGCGGCCGGTCAGCTGACTTTCGGCTTCGTTGGCCGGCACGATCTGGAAGTTCGTGCGCTGCATGACCTGCTTCTGGACGGCTTCGGTCAGTTGCAGCTCGAAGTCACGACGAAACGAGTCGGACGTGAACGTGGGGATGTGAATCGTCCGTACCCCCATCGGATGCGGGTTGCCCACCATGTACCCGCAGCCGCACAGAGCCGTCGGAAGGCATGCTGCGATCAGACGGAGCATGTCCCGGCGGTTGAGTTGTGCAGCGGCAGGTTCACGCAGGCTCGGCACGAGTTACTCCAGACGGGCTCGACCGACGGGTTCCAGCGGGGCGACGGGCGTGGTTGCCTCGGGGGAGGTGGCTTCTTCCTGGGGTGGGACCGGTCTGAGTTCCGGCGGGGATTCGGCCCGGTCGAGCAGGCGACCGAACAGACGCCGGGGCTCGGTCGGTCTGGTCTGGCGAGACGCCGGGGAGTCGTTTTCGGCGCGGGGCTGCGTCAGGTCCAGTGCTGCGCGGCCTGGTGTGGCTGCCGAGGCGTCGGCCGGCGGTGCGGCGGAGTCGGTGGGGAAATACCGGTCGGGGGCACGTTGCCCTTCGTCTGCTGCGGGATTGGCGGCGACGACGGTGGGGGGAGCTCCGCCGTACTTCTGGCGGACGTCCATCGCCATCCGCGCGTATTTGCTGTTGGGGTACCGGTTAATCAGGTAGTTGCAGTGGAGGATGACCGCATCGGGATTGTTCTTGGCCATGTAGAACTCGACTTCTTTCCAGAGCGGTTCGATTTCGTCTTCGCTGATGCGGGCGAGTTCCTCCTGCATCCGCTGGCGTTCTTCGGGGCTGATATCGGGAAACTGCAGGGCCAGCAGCTTGAGCTCCTTGGCCTCTTCGAGCGGCGAGGGGTCGTACCCGGCTCCGTTGTAGCTGGCGAGAGCGACGTGCGATCCGAGCATGAGCGCGTCGCGCATGTGGGGGCTGTCCGGGTACTGCTCGCGGAGCATGCGATAGTGCTGCGCCGCGTCAACGTGGTTCCCTTTCTTGAGGTAGTAGTTGGCCGACATCATAAGGGCGTCGTCGGCGAGAGGTCCGGCAGCGAGATCAGGCGGAGCGATTCCAGGGCGCGACTTTCACCACCGAAACGAGGGCGGGAAGGGTTGCGCGTCCACCAGCCGGACTGGGCCGCCCGCCTCTGTTCAACGCTGATGTTGGCATCGCTGTACGCGACCTGGACGAGTTCTTCGTCGGTAGCATCGGGGAAGCCGAGCCATTCCCGGCTGATGCGAAACAGCTGCCGCGAGGTCGTATCGAGATGCCGCGTCGACGGGAACTTCTTGAGGAGCTGTGCGTAATGCTGCTGGGCCTCGACGAGATGCCCCTGTTTGAACTGGCACTGGGCGATCATGAAGATCGCGTCTTCCTCGACGGGGCTATGGTCGGACTCGTCGTACCCGACGGGATCGCCGTTTCCGAACAGACCTTCGCGGGAGCGCTTCCAGAACGGCTTCTTCGCTTTCTTGAGGATGGCGGCGTAGGCAGCCTCGGCCTCGGCATACTTGCCCGCATCGTAGAGCTGCTGCGCGGCCTCGAGATCGCGGAACTGGCGGGCGAGTTCGGGCGAGGGGGCCTCCGGCGCCGTGGTGGCGCGGTCGATGCTTCTGAGCCGGCGTTCCTGGGGACCCATCACATCCTTGATGGTCACGTCGTCCATATCGAGACGCGACCGTGCCCAGGGAGGCTGCAGATCCAGACGACTGCAACCGGCAAAGGGGAGCGTGGCGACGACGCACGCCATCAGCGCAAGCCGCCGCGCCCGGGTGGTCCGGGAGCCTGTGCTGTCGAGGTGCATTCGTTGCAGAGACACCGCCGATCCTTCGGCAGGAGTTGGAGTGGGACGCTCAGAAGGCGAGGTAGGCGAGCATCTTGGGTCGCCGTTCCATCGCATGACTGACCGCCGAGGTCAGCATCCGGCGCAGCTCCTTGATCTGTTGTGGTGAGGGTTGCAGTCGTGAACTGGCAGCGACGTTGATCGTCAACAGTCGCCTGAGGACGGCCAGCGTCCCGGGATGGAGTTCGGTGTGTGACAGGTCGGGCCGTCCGCAGTCACGGCAAATCAGGCCTCCCTGGGTGACCCAGTACCGGAGACCTTCGCCGCTTTCGGCCGGTTTTCCACAGACCTGACATTCGTCAAATGCAGGCAACTGACCGATCTCGCGAAGCAGGACCGCTTCAAAACGGAGGATGGGAAGACGAGGGTCGCCTTGCGCGGCCAACTGGTCGAGCGTGGCGACCGTTTCGTCGAACAGGTGGGGATGGGGATCGTGGATTTCTGTCAGGCCATCCAGCAGTTCTGCCAGATAATACCCGCCATAC
>CAZUXX010000142.1:1418-7945 GCA_964624215.1 uncultured Planctomycetaceae bacterium | reverse complement strand
GCCTTCGCTGTCTGGTGGCTCGACCAACCCGTGTCCAACAGTGCTCGTCTGGCTCAACTCCTCCGTGAGACAGCCAGTGAATATCACTGGAACTGGGAGGTCCGCCTCGTACCCGATCCCGATCACGTCCTCGCCAACAGCGACGCCGGACTGATCGTCACAGCCGACAGCGGTATCCTCGATCGCTGCGGACCCTGGTTCGACCTCGCGGGGGCCATCGTCGCCTCGCTCCCGGCCCCCTGGATCGTCCCGCTCACCGACGACCTTTGACAGCAGCGCACCGCCTCCGGACCTCCGGTCCCCGTCGGTCGACCGTACCCCGTCAAATGCAAACAGCCGCGTCCCCGGTCACGGGACGCGGCTGCATTGATTCGTCTGCAGACGAGGGTTCGTGCAGAGTCGATCAGGACTCCGACTTCCCCCAGTTGTACTTGCGCTGGAACTTCTCGACGCGACCGGCGGAGTCCACGTACTTCATCTTCCCCGTGTAGAACGGGTGCGACGCCGAACTGATGTCCACGTTGATCAGCGGATACTCATTCCCGTCCTCCCACTTGATCGTCTCCTTGGACGTCAGCGTCGAACGGGTCAGAAACTTGAAGTCGGCCGCCCGGTCAAAAAACACGACCGGGTGGTAATCGGGATGGATTTCGCTTTTCATCGGGTCGCCGTGCGTTCAGTCCGTACAGAAGATCGAGCCGGAGATTCTAAACCGCAATCTTCCCGCCGACAACTGCAACCGCCTCCCCCTTCGCCTCCCACGATCAACCGGCACATCCATCGACCGCACAATCCCCCGCATCCGGACGCGAGTTCACAACGACGGCCCCGATCCGGACGAGACGGTCCCGACCCCTCTCGAAACCGCTACATCCCCTCCCGTCAGCAGACACCGCGAAAATCGTTCAATCCGACATCCGACTTGCTGACGAGTCAACCGGCCGATCGACGATGGGAATCACCGTGGAGGTTCCTATTCCCGTTCCCGGAGTCCACAGCGGACACCTCAAACGTCCCGGTTGACCCGTCAAATGCACTCTCCGACGGCAACAGCCGCACCGCATCGCCAACTGAACCGGGGGAACCTCCGCACTCCGTCTTGCAACAACGCCTCAGCCTGCGTAGCGTAGAATTGTCCGGAACCCCGACCGGGAGATCCTCATGAGCCGACTCCCTCATTTGCTCACGCTCGCCGCCGTCCTGCTGTTGCCCGGTGCACTGCTCGCACAGTCCCGCGGTGGCGGCGGCGGTGGGGCCGCCGCAGGGGTCCAGACCATCACGTCCGGATCATCCGGAGCGACGAACAGCGGAGGCTCACGTGGCTCGCAGGGAGGATCCGGAAGCACCCTCTTTGGAGGCTCATCCACAGGCGCCGGAGCCGCCGGTCGCGGAGGGGCCGGAGGCGCTGCCGCAGGACAGGGTCTCCAGGGACCACAGCTGAACCAGTTAGGCGCGGCTGCCGCCAGTGTTGGCGATGGCTTCATCGGTCGCAGCGATAACGCCGGCCGCTTCGTTGGCAACCGCACCGCAGGCCAGCAGACCGTCGATGCCGGCAGCTTCACCCAGTTCGGTGGCTTCGGCGGCCAAAGTGGCGCTGTGGCGACCCCGGACATCAGCCGCGCCCGCGGTGGCCAGATGCGAATCCCGCAACGCATCGCCTTCACCGTTCCCCCACTCCCGAAAACGATGCTCGCCGAGAACATCTCCGGCACCTTCGTACGGGTGGAACGCCAGTTCCCGGGGATTTCAGCAGTCGTGGACGACAACGGCGTCGTCATCCTCCAGGGAACCGCCGCCACCGACGACGCCCGCGCCCTCGCCGCAGCTCTGGTCCGACTGGAACCGGGCGTCCGCGAAATCCGCAACGAAATCGTCGTCGTACCGACAGCCCCCTGACCGAACGCGATCTCGCCCGGGGCATCGCATCGGCCGGTGAAAACGCGGTCCGCCGGTCGACCATCCGTCGCTCACGGCAGCGGCCCCGACCTGCGTTTCCTTCTCAGCCCTCGAACCAGTTGAGATCAACACCGGTTGATCTGCTATTCTGGAGGGCATGTCTCACCGTCTGCCGATCTTGCTGATTGCTCTCGTTCTCATCACCCCCCGGGCCCGGGTGAATGCGGCGGAACCCCACCCCGTCGACGAAGTTCTCAATCGCTACTTCGCCGCACACGGGATTGAGACGCTGCCTCCGATTCCCGATCGGCTCTGGCTCCGCCGTGCCTCGCTCGATCTGGTCGGTCTGCTCCCCGCACCCGGCCGCGTTCAGCAATTCGAGGCGGATCCCGCCCCCGACAAGTACGAACGACTGATCGACGAACTGCTCGCCGATCGCGAAGCCTACGCCACACATTGGCTCACCTTCTGGAGCGATGCACTCCGCAACGCCTATCGCGGCACCGGATTCATCGACAACGGACGCTCCCAGATCACTCGCTGGCTCTTCGCTGCCCTCTACCACAACCTCCCTTACGATCAGTTCGTCCATCAGTTGATCAGCCCCGTCGAAGGCAGCGAGGGGTTCACCCGCGGTATCAAGTGGCGGGGAGTCGTCAACGAGAGCCAGCGACCCGAAATTCAGGCGGCTCAAAACGTCGCCCAGGTCTTCCTCGGCACAAACCTCAAATGTGCCAGTTGCCACGACAGCTTCGTCAACGACTGGAAGCTGGCCGACGCCTACCGTCTCGCCTCCGTCTTCGCCGAACAGCCACTCGAAATCCACCATTGCGACAAGCCCACCGGAGAAATCTCGTCCGTCGGATATATCGACGAGGCCGCGACGGAGATCCCCGCCCATGCACCCCGAACCGAACGCATGCAGCAGTTGGCCGATCTCGTCGTCCACCGCGACAACGACCGCTTCGCACGCGTCATGGTGAACCGTCTCTGGGCCAGAATGTTCGGCCGCGGAATCATCGAACCGCTCGACAACATCGACAACGAACCTGTCTCCGCAGAACTCCTCGAGCTTCTCACACGCGACTTCATCGACCATGGCTACGACATCAAACGGACACTCCGGTTGATCGCAACCTCGCGTGCCTATCGCCTTCCGGCGACCGACAACGTCGGGCAATCCGGCACGTCCGACGACGAACCGCACGTATTCCGCGGGCCCCTCGTCAAGCGGATGACCGCCGAACAGTTCGTTGACGCCGTCGCCACGGTCACCGGCCAGCCACTGCAGGCGACGGCCGCCGACTTCAACCGGGATGGTCGACAGCAGGGCGGACAGCTGGCCGACATCGCCGCGGTGCTGCGGACAGACAGCCCTGTCGAACCGCCGCTCGACGTCGCTTCGGCTCGCCGTCTGCTGGCTCAGGGCAAGTGGGTCTGGTCCCACGCAGGCGCCGCTCAGGCCGCAGTCGGAGAACAATCCTGGTTCCGTACAACCGTCACTCGCCAGCCAGGCGAACGTGTCGCGTTGGTCATCACCGCCGACAACGAATGGGAACTGTTCGTCAATGCGAACCGCCTGGCCTCCAGCGACAATTGGGAACGACCCGCCGCCGTCGATCTCACGGCACACATGCGCGAGGGGGAGAACATCATCGGCATCGCCGCTCGGAACGCGGGAAACTCCCCGAACCCCGCCGGAGTCATCGCAGCCATCGGGATCCACTGCGACGGGAACTGGCACCTCGAGACCGCCACCGGAAACGACCGTTGGGTCTCCTCCCGCTCACCGGCTCCCCGCTGGCTCCAGCCAGGGTTCGCTGCCAAAGGCTGGACATCTCCGAGTGTGGTGGCACCGGCCGATGCCGCCCCCTGGAAAATGACCACCCGCATCACTCACGACTCTCTCGATGGATCAGCCGACCCCGCTCAGGTGTGGAAGAACCACCGCCTGCGAGCGGCCCTGTTGTCGCGGGACACCTTGCAGACCGCCCTGGGTCGTCCCAATCGCGAACAGCCTGTAACTCAAAGAGAGTCCCGTGCCACACTCCTTCAGGCCCTTGAGTTGACCAACGGCCACTCACTCGACGAGCTGCTCAATGTCGCTGCCGACGGCCTGCAGACACAACAGCTCTCACACGACGAGCTGATCACCGATCTGTTTCTGCGTGCCTTGTCCCGCCCGCCGACCGCGAACGAACAACAGCTCGCGGTCCGGTTGCTCGATGCAGAATCCCCCTCCGCAGGAATTGCCGATCTCCTGTGGACCATCCTGATGCTTCCCGAATTCCAGTTGGTCCACTGAGCCCCGCCACTTCTCCACGTCCACGGACTCGCCGGAAAATGATCTCCCCTGCCTCTCCATCGCCCGGATTTGACCGAAAACGGTAGACTGAAACAGGGGAAAACGTTTATCAATAGTCTCCGAATTGTTCGTATGCTCATTGGAGGCGCGGCAGGTTGACTTCCGCACGACTCTCAAGACACCCGCTGGCCCTGACCCTGATCGTCCTGCTTGTCGGGTGTTCGGAGACAGATTCGCCGGTCCAGACCGAAGCCCCCGCGCCCGATCCCGTCGTCGAGGCCGACGTCATCGAGGTGCAGCCCAGCTCCTGGCCCCTGATGGCCCGCGCCCAGGGTTCGCTCGTCGCCGACGAGATTGCTGTCGTCGGCGTCAAGGTCGCCGGACGCATCGGTGAAGTCCACGTCGACCTCGGCGACGAAGTGACCCGCGGCGACAAGCTCGTCTCGCTCGAACTCGAGGAACTCAAACTCGAGGTCACCCAGGCGGAAGCCGCCCTCTCGCAGGCCCGCGCCGCAGTCGGACTCAAGCCCGGCGCTCCGCTCGAATCACTCGACCCGCTCAGTTCACCCCCCGTCCGCGAGGCTCAGGCCGTCGTCGAAGAGGCCGCTCTCAAGCGGGAACGCATTGAACGCCTTCGCAGAGACCGCGCGGTCACCGAATCCGAACTGCAGGAGGCGCTCGCCGCCGACAAGGTCGCCCAGGCGCAACTCGCCTCCGCAATCAACTCGGTCAACGAGAAAATCGCCCTCATCCGCTTGAGGACCGCCGATCTCGAAGTCGCGCGCCAGCGCCTGCAGGATGCCGTCACCGTCGCCCCGTTTGATGGCGTCGTGCAGCAGCGGCATGTCGCTATCGGCAGTTACGTCCAGCAGGGCGACCCCGTCGTCACTCTCGTCCGCACCGATCCGCTCCGCTATCGCGGCACGCTCCCCGAACGCTTCGCACAGCGACTCCACATCGGGCAGGAAGTCCATATCCATCTCGAACAGCATCCCGAACCCGTCCTCACGAAGATCTCACGCCTCGCACCCGGGGTCGACGTCGCCAGCCGTGCACTCCTCTTCGAAGCAATCATCGAGAATCCCGACCGGAGGTTCCGCGCAGGACTCTTCGCCGAGGCAGATGTTGTCATCGACCCCGCTCATCGAGCCCTCGTCGTACCCGAATCGGCCATCACCGAGTTCGCCGGCACCGAAAAAGTCTGGAAGCTGGCTGGCGAAAAGGCCGTGGAACAGGCCGTCGTGACCGGGGACCGTCGTGCCGATCTGATCGAGGTCAAACAGGGACTCAATCCCGGCGACGTCATCCTCGTCGACGTCACGCAGGGACGAGATGCCGTCATCCATGTCCGCAGCCGCGGGAAAATCGGCGACGACGTCACGACCTCGCCCCTCCCGGTGACAGCCGAGGCGGCAGCGATGATTCCGCCCCCCAGAGATCCTTCCGACGAACCGGATCTGCACACCGAAGCAGCCTCCTCCGGCCCCTGATCTCCGTCGTTGAGCACATCTTCGCGACGCGCCGCGTCACGCAACGCTATTCCACAGACCGCTCTCGACCGGACGCCACCACGCTCTGTCTGCGATCACGGCGCCCCCGGGCCTCCGCACGACACTGATTACGTGCACACAATCAGCGTCTGCTCCGTCTGCCGCGTGTCACTCATCGAATCATCCGGATTCGTGCCACGGAATTCACCCCACCAGGCAGCCGCATCCCGCTGATCCCACGCACCGGAGTTCTCACACAACTCCAGTTCCCGGGCAACGGCCCCGGCATTCAGGGGCCGGTCTTGCGGAGACTTCGACAGACACCGGTGAATTAGTCGCTCCAGTCGCTCGTTCACAGGTGCACCCCGCCGGACCGACAGCCGCACCGGATGCTCCTCCACCTGCTGCCGCAGAATCTCCTTCAAATCACTCCCTTCGAACAGGTTGCAGCCACTCAGCAGGAAGTAGCCCACCGCTCCCAGAGCGTACAGATCCGTCCGCACATCGATCTCATGAGGCGTCAGGATCGCTTCCGGAGCCATGTAGTGAGGAGTCCCGGCCAGTCGCTCGGCCAGCATCTCACCCGGCGTCTGTTCGATCGCTCGGGCCAGACCAAAGTCCAGCACCTTCACCACATCCGGAATCCCGCCGCGACACGTCAGCATGATGTTGTCCGGCTTGATGTCCCGGTGGATCAGGCCACACGCATGCGCCTCCGACAGCGACGCACAGACCTGCTTGAGAATGTGTGTCGTGCGGGCTTCACTCACCGGCCCCGAGGCCTGCACCAGGTGCGTCAGATTGATTCCGTCGATGTACTCCATCACGTAATAAAA
>CAZUXX010000142.1:0-1408 GCA_964624215.1 uncultured Planctomycetaceae bacterium | reverse complement strand
TAATAAAAAATCCCCGCCCCTGTAATGCCGAAATCGTAAATGTCGATCGTCTGGGGACTCGTCAGTTGACTCGTCAGCTGGACCTCCCGTTCAAATCGCTCGATCGCACGACGGCTCAGCCGGGCACTGTTGAGCAGCTTGATCGCACACGGACGCTTCAGCAGGGAGTGCTGTGCCCGATACACAACACCCATCCCCCCTTCACCAAGCTTCTTGATCAGGCGGTAATTCCCGACCTGCTGGTCCGCTTCAATCGACCGCACCCGCTCTCGCTCAAGACGTTCCATCAGATGCCGGCCCAGTCGGTCGCACAGCGAGCTTCGGGCTCCCGTAGGGCAATCCCGGTCCGCCGCGTCATCCACACGCGCCGCTGTGTCCAGAACCAGAAACTTCGGCATCTCCTCCTGCAACCGGAACAACCGGTCCAGACCGAACGGCTCCTGACAAAGACCATCCGGGAGCAAAGCCGCGGCCGTCACCGCCCCCGCGGCCGTCGCGGCCAGTGCCTCGTCAGCGTGCACGCGGTCGAACTGGTGGTGCAGCCGCACGCACGCGATCAGATCCTCCGGGAAGCCCCACTCGATCATCACCCGCGCCATCAGCTGCGCATGGTCCCACCCAAAGCATTCCTGTTCACACTCGTGCAGCGGGAGTCCCCGGTTCAGAAACGACCGGTACTCGTCCGGAAATGTCTCGGTCAGCACCGGCAGCAGCAGGTCCTGGATCAGCCCCGCCGAATACGCTGTCTCCCCATCCACGTTGAGACTCGTCGACATCTCGCGGGCGAACAGCGCCCGCTCGATACATTCCTGGTGAAAGTGTCGGGCTTCCTGCAGTGGCGACTTCGCCTGCCCCAGCGCCTGCCGCAGTGCCGTCATCATCAGCAGTGTGCGAGTGCGGCGGACCCCCAGCACGACAATCGCCCGCTGGAGAGAGCGGACTTTGTCCGTCATCCCGAACGTCGCCGAGTTGACGTGCCGCAACAGTTCCGCCGCCGAGTTCGGATCCGACTCGATCGCCCGTACCAGCTCCTCCATGCGGGTCTGCGAATCGTCCGCGAGGAGCGTGTATCGCGATACCGACTCCGGAACAGCCGGCAGACGCAGTTGCAAAGGAAGCTGCGGCGCAGATTCGCCCACCGAATCCGCGAAGTAGGAGTGCCAGTCCATCACAGTCGCTGCAGTTGGAGGCGCTCGAAACACCAGCGCGCACAGACGCACACTCCAGTATCGCTCTCGTCTGTCCCCGGTGCCGGAAAGACCACGGGGAATCCCCGGGGACTCCCCCGTCGTCGGGCAGGCTCGACCGGTCGTGCAGGTGAAGACGTCGTTACCGGCCCTGCGGAACCCTCCGCGCAGTCACATCGCACCTGCGGCCACGCTACGCCGAATGTCGCAGCGGGAGAACT
>CAZUXX010000141.1:0-7980 GCA_964624215.1 uncultured Planctomycetaceae bacterium | reverse complement strand
CGTCCCGCGACAAAGAACTCCTGCCGCGACTCGTTCTTTCTGAAGTACACCCCGATCCCGAGGATCACCGCGAGGTACGCGACGATCGTCGCGACATCAAGCGGATGCAACCCGCTGGGGAGGACGGAGTCGAGAAATCCTGGCATAGCGCTCGCCTGACGCGTGATCCCGAGGGGAATCAGTCCTCGTCATCGTCCTCGTCGTCGTCCGGATCGTAATCCGGATGCAGGGGATGGTTGGGATCGAAGAAAAAGTCTCCCAGCCCCATCGGGACCGCGTTTCCACCGAGCGAGCGCTGTTTCTTTTCGGACAGGGACTGCAGATCGAGAGCGTCCTCCCCCAGACAGGCCTGCAAGGCTTCCTGCCAGGCAACATCCTTCCCCAGGGGATGTTCCGGATCGGCAGCAATCCGTTTCAGGGCATAGCGGAGCACGTTGATTCCATCGCGGGTGGAGAAGTCGAGCTTCAACTCGTGGGCCTGCTGCAGGAACTCCACCGTCAGGTTGAGCATCTCCAAGTCGGCGAACGGCAGGTGATACTTCAGAATCGCCAGTTCGTCCTGCCGTGACGGGAACCCCAGCCCCAGTGTCGGCTGCAGCCGGCTGAGAATGTAATCGGGAATCTCGAACGTGGAGTCGTCTTCGTTCATGGTGATGGCGCACCGGAAGTCGGGATGCGCCTTGATGGTCACGCCGGCAACGATCGACTCGACATACCGGCGATGATCGAGCAGCGGAGCGAGGGACGCCCACGACTTCTCGTTCATCCGGTTCCCTTCGTCGAGGACGCAGACCCCGCCGCGAATCATCGCTGTCACCAGAGGCGACGCCTGGTACTGGATCTTCCCGCTCTCGGCGAGCACTGGCGTCACCAGCAGGTCTTCGGGCCGCGTATCGGCGGTGCATTGATAGATGTACAGTTCCTGATTGCGGGCCTTGGCGGCGGCAATGGCCAGAGTCGTCTTGCCGACGCCGGGTGCACCGGTCAACCGGGGTGTGAGCGGGAGGTCTTTCTCGTCAACCACCAGCCAGCAGGCGAGCAACTGCTTCAGAATTTCGCGCTGCCCGATCCACTCTCCGGCGGACTCATCCCGGTGTCCCAACCAGAGCCGCACTCCATCAATCTCGACGTGTTCCTGCATAGTTTCCTTTCAGCGTCTCGCAGCCCGGTTGCCACACTGGCGCCTTTGCCTGCGTTGCGATCCTACGGAGCCGCCGCGACAGCGTCGAGTCACAGGCTGTGACCGATGACCGGAGGCGGCCGCAGGAACCTGTTCCCTGGCCAGCGCCAGCCGGCGCCGGGGCCGCGATTTCCAGCCTACTGGCCGACATCGACTTCGCCGCCGAAGGGAATGATCCTGCATCTGTTCGCGGGTGCGGCGATACTGGCAAGGACCCCCTCGCAACTGCCGCGGCGATTCCCCGATGGCCGTTGCATTGAGTTGAAATTCGTTGTGGCCGCACAGGACACTTGGGGCACAGAGACAACTCTATCTCCTCCCGGTGAACGTCCCATGCAGGCAACACCCGAGTTCAAGATGATTCCCGACGACAGCGAACTGGCGTCGATTCCGCGGGATCTCCGGTTTTACCCCAGTCAGACGACCAATCCCGGCCGCCTCACGGTTGAACAGATTGACGGTTTCAACCGCGATGGCTACGTCGCTCCGATCCGGATCTTTTCGGAGGACGAGATTGCAGATATCCGCAATTACTTCGACAGGCTCCTCGAACGCGTGCTGGCCGCCGGCGGCGACAGCTATTCCATCAGCAGTGCTCATCTGAAGTATGGCCGCGTGTACGACCTGCTGACGGACGAGCGGATTGTCACGTGCGTGCGTGACCTGCTGGGCCCGAATGTCGTCGGGTGGGGCTCTCACTTCTTTTGCAAGATGCCGCGAGATGGCAAGAGCGTCGCCTGGCATCAGGACGCCAGCTACTGGCCGCTGACACCGACGAAGGCAGTGACCGTCTGGCTGGCGATCGATGATGCCGATGAGGAGAACGCCTGCATGCGGTTTATTGCCGGATCCCATCACTCGGGCCATCTGACTTTCCGCCCCAGCGATTCGTCGGAACACAACGTCCTCAATCAGACAATCGATCATCCGCACCAGTATGGCCGCGAGGTCTGCGACGTGCTCAAGGCGGGAGAAGTCTCGCTGCACTCGGACCTCCTGCTGCACGGGTCCGAAGCCAATATGTCCGACCGACGCCGCTGCGGTCTGACGCTGCGCTACTGCAGCACCGACGTGCGGGCGCACCTGGGGTGGAATGCCAAAGGGGTTCTCGTCAGCGGAGACGACCCCGAGGGGTACTGGGGGAATCCGCCGCGTCCGGATCAGGACTGACCGCTCTCAGGCGGCGACCGTTCAGGTGACGGCTTAAATGTCGACCGGTCTGCCAGTATGATCCCCGCCACGACCTGCGGACAGTTCCCGTGTGCTGTTTGCAGTTGCTGGATTCTTCCGCTCGTTTCGGACATCCCCTTCATGACTGCATCCCTGCTTGCCGCGACGGAGATTTCATACGACGGCCTGATCGCCGGCATCACGATCTTCATCCTGGCCGTGTTTGTCGGGCTGGAGATCATCACCAAGATCCCCCCCACTCTGCACACGCCGCTGATGTCGGGGTCCAACGCCATCTCCGGGATCACGCTGGTGGGAGCGGTCATCGCCGCGGGGGCCGAGCGCACCGATACAGCGGTCATTCTGGGGTTCCTGGCAGTCCTGCTGGCGACGGTGAACGTTGTGGGCGGGTTTGTCGTCACGCATCGCATGCTTCAGAAATTTCGCCGCTAGGCACGGGGCCCCGAGCGGAACGTCCTCACTGATACACAGCTTCTGATTCGCGGGACGACTTGTGAACGTCTGGATCAACCTTGCTTACGTGGTCGCGTCTGTCCTGTTCATCCTCGGTCTGAAAGGGCTGACCCGTCCACGGACCGCCGTCCGGGGAAACCTGCTGGGCTCGCTGGCGATGCTGATCGCAGTCGTCGCCACACTCCTGCACCGGGACGTGCTGTCGTACGAATGGATTGTGGCCGGCTTGCTCCTCGGGGGAGTCATCGGGCTGATCCTTGCGATCAAGATCCGCATGGAGGCGATGCCGGAGCTCGTAGCGCTCTTTAACGGGTTCGGCGGGGCCGCATCGCTGCTGGTCGCCGGAGCCGAATTGTTCCGGCAGGTCGGTCTGGTTGCCGCCTCGGTGCCTGCTTCCGGCGAGTCCGCGCGTGAGACTTTGCAGGCTGCATTCGCAGCGGCGCTCCCCGTACCGGTCATCACCGCAGTCGCCGCCTCCGGGCTGATCGGTGCCATCACCTTCTCGGGAAGCCTGGTCGCGTTTGCAAAGCTGGCAGAACTGAAGTTCCTCCGCCAGATTCCTGCGATTCCCTCACCGAAACTGGTCAATGCGGTGCTGGGGATCGTCGCACTGGGACTTTGCTGGGCCTTGATCACCTCACCCGGCAGCCAGTGGCTGTACTGGATGATCATCCTCGTGTCGCTGATTCTGGGCTACTCGCTGACGATCGGCATCGGCGGCGCCGATATGCCTGTCGTGATCGCGCTGTTGAATTCCTACTCGGGGCTCGCAGCTGCAGCGACCGGGTTTGTCCTGTCCAACAACGTGCTGATTATCTCCGGGTCCCTTGTGGGGGCCTCCGGGCTGATCCTGACGAAGATCATGTGCGATGCGATGAACCGCTCGCTGACGAACGTGTTGTTCGGCACGCTGGGCCCGACCGGAGAAGGGCTTTCAGCCGACGAGGTCTACGCGAACGTCAAGTCCACCTCCGCAGAAGAAGTGTCAATGCTCATCGAGATCGCGCGGCGGGTCGTCATCGTGCCGGGTTACGGAATGGCCGTCGCCCAGGCGCAGCACGCCGTTCGCGATTTGACGAACCTGCTCCCGGAACGTGGCATTGAAGTGCTGTTCGGGAGTCATCCCGTGGCCGGTCGAATGCCCGGACACATGAACGTTCTGCTCGCGGAGGCCGACATCCCGTACGACCTTCTCAAGGAGATGGACGAGATCAACTCGGCGATGGAGCAAACCGACATCTGCCTGGTGGTGGGGGCCAACGATACCGTCAACCCGGATGCGCGCACTCCGAACAGTCCCATCAGCGGAATGCCGATTATCAATGCCGACAAGGCCAAGACCTGCATCGTCGTGAAGCGAAGTCTGTCTCCCGGATTTGCCGGGATTCCCAATCCTTTGTTCGCCGCTCCGAATACCCAGATGTTCTTTGCCGATGGCAAGCAGGCCATCGTCGATATCATCTCGGCACTGAAGGAAGGCTGAACGCCCCGATCTGTTGTCTCCGTCCTCGCCCTCCCGTCGCTACCGGCCGTGACGCCTCATCCCTTTCGCATCTATCGTCACGTTGGCCGACTGGTCGAGATTGTCACCGTCCTGGCGACCAACGGATTCGGTGATCTGGTCGAGCGAATGGGACTGCGGAAGTACGTCGAGTGGGGCTCGCGGCGGCTGTTGCGACGACCTCCCCCCGAGGCGTATACGACGGCAGCCCGCGTGCGCATGACCTTCGAGCAACTCGGGCCCTCTTTCGTCAAATTCGGGCAGCTGCTCAGCACCCGACCCGATTTGCTTCCTGACGAATTGATTCGTGAGCTGACGCAGCTGCAGGAGAAGGTGCCCCCGTTCGACCCGTCCAGGTCGATCGAGTTGATCGAGCGCGAACTCGGGCGACCCGTGGATGAACTGTTCGCCCGCTTCGAACGCGTACCGATGGCGGCTGGCTCGCTCGCACAAGTGCATCGCGCCGTACATCACAACGGCGAACTTCTCGCGATCAAGGTCCGCCGGCCGGACATTCTCCCGATGATCGAACGGGATCTGGCACTCATGGCGGAAGCGGCTCCGATCATCGCGTCGCTCCCGCAGTACGCGATCTACGACCCGGTGGGGCTTGTCCGTCACTTCACCCATACGATCCGCCGCGAACTCAACTTTCGACGCGAGGGCCGGACGATCAACGAGTTTCGCCGGATGTTTCGCAATGACGCGACACTCACGCTGCCCACCGTGTACTGCGACCTGACGACCGAGGCGGTCCTGACAATGGGGTTCGTCGAAGGTTGCCGCGCCGACAACATCGAGGGACTGAAGGCACTGGGGCACGACCCGGTCGAGATTGCCCGGAATGGTGCGCGCATTTTCATGAAGCAGGTCTTCGAGTTCGGGCTGTTTCACGGAGACCCGCATCCGGGAAACATCCGGATCCAGAAGGATGGGTCCATCGCGCTGCTCGACTTTGGCATGGTCGGAGTGCTCAGCGATGAACTTCGGGAAATGCTCGTCCGCCTGCTGCTGGCAATCGAGAAGCACAACACCGCCGAGGTTTCCCGTCTCGTCCGAGCGCTCGGGAAACCGGCGCGGCCGATTGACGAAGTGCTGCTCAAGGCCGATCTCAACGAATTTCTCGACTGTTATTACGGGCTCCCTCTGGAAGAGTTCGACATCGGTCAGATGCTCTCGGACTTCACCAAACTGCTGGCGGCGCACACGCTCCGCTGGCCGGCCGACCTCATGCTGTTGCTGAGAGCACTCATCACACTTGATGGACTCGGGCGACGATTGGACCAGTCCTTCAATCTCGCGATCGAACTGCAGCCGTTCGTCGAGAAGATCGTTCGCAGCCGGTACGATCCCCGCAGGCTGGCCTCGCGGGTGATTGATGAAGTGGGGATTCTGATGCAGGCGGCCCACGAGGTCCCGCTGAGTCTGAGCCGCACGCTTCACAAGCTCAGTGAAGATGATCTGAAAGTTCAGCTTGAACACCGCGGTCTGGACAAGCTGATCACCGAGTTCGACCGTTCCAGCAATCGCATTGTCGTGGGACTGTTGATTTCATCGCTGGTCGTTGCGTCAGCCCTGCTGATCCATTCCGGATCCACCTCGGTGTGGGTCACCCTGCCGATCTTCGTTCTGTCGGGGCTGCTGGGGATCTGGCTCATTATCGGCATTCTGCGGAGCGGACGACTGTGAGGACGAGCCGCATTCTGTCCGGTCGAACTGGTTCAACCTGTCTGTGAGGTGCATCACGATGCGGGCGGTGGGACTCGATGTTGGCGGAGCCAATCTGAAGGCGTCGGACGGAGAGACACTTTCCCTCAGCCGACCGCTGCCTCTGTGGCGGGAACTGCCGCAACTGCCTTCGGTATTGAAGGACCTTCTGGCCAGGTTCGCTCCGTTCGATCTCGTTGCCGTTTCGATGACCGCCGAACTCGCGGACTGCTTCGAAACCAAGGCACAGGGCGTGGCGCGTGTCCTCGACTGTGTGCGGCAATCTGCGGGTGATGTCCCGATCGCCGTTTGGCAAACCGGGGGCGAGTTCATCTCTATCGAACAGGCGCGGGAACTGACTCCGCTGGTCGCAGCCGCCAACTGGCATGCCCTGGCCACATGGGCGGCGCGGGCACTCACACAGGAGACCGGCCTGCTGATTGACGTCGGATCCACCACGACGGACATCATCCCTTTGGAGGAGGGAGTTGCGATGCCGCAGGGCCGCACAGACCTGGAACGCCTCCTCTCGGGCGAACTGGTCTATAGCGGCGTCCGACGGACTCCGCTGTGTGCCCTGGCAAGCGATGTTCCTCTGGGGAATCGCCGGTGTCCGATGGCTGCCGAGGTCTTTGCAACGACCGTCGACCTGTATTTGCTGACAGGGGATCTCCCTCCCGAGCCGAATCGCAATGACACCGCCGATGGGCGCCCCTGCACGGCCGATGCCGCCCACAATCGAGTGGCACACATGCTCTGCTGCGATCAGGAGGAACTGACGCGGGAAGCAACGCTGACGATGGCCGAAGACCTGGTGTACCGGCAGAGCATCCTGATTGCCGACTCGATTCGCCGGGTCCTCGATCGGATGGAAGAGGTCTGCTCGTCGATCCTGCTCAGTGGCGAAGGGGAATTTCTGGCCCGGCTGGCCGTTCAGGAGGCGATGCCCGACGACATCCCGCAGCTCCTCTCGATTGGCGAAGCCCTGGGCCCGCAACACGCGCGGGCTGCAAGTGCCTACGCATTGGCCCGCCTCGCCTCGGAGCGGTTGAGACTCGAAGTCCGCTCGCCCAAGCCTGACATTCTGAACTAGCTCTGAACTAGCTGCCGCTGGCGAGCCGGCGCCAGAGCCCTGTGGACACCGCGTCTTCCTTTCTGCAGCCCTGCGGGAACTTACGTCTTGACGCCGAATACCTCGCCGCGCAAGGTATAGATACATTGAACGTCCAGGGATGAGGTCAGTCATGGACTCCAGACTGCTCAATGGACTGCTCGACGTCCTGATTCTGGAAGTCGTCGCCGATGGTCCGACGTATGGATACGAAATCAGCCAGACGGTCCTGTCGCGCTCGGGGGGAACCTTCTCGCTCAAGGAAGGGAGTTTGTATCCGGCCCTGCATCGTCTCGAACGGCAGAAGCTGCTGGCCTCCTCCTGGAGTGAACACGATGGCCGGCGTCGCAAGTACTACCGGCTGACGACTGCCGGTGCGAAGGCGCTCGCTGCCCGCCGGGAGGAATGGCGGGTCTTTTCGGCCGGTGTGAACGGTGTGCTCGGTGTCTCGTACGGAGGATGACCGGTGCTCACTCCGGAAGAACTCGCAGCCCGACTGCCTCCGCCGCGGGATGATGAACCGGCCTCCTTGCGGCAGGACATTCTCGACGAGCTTGCCGACCACCTGCAGTGTGCGCTTGAGCGGGAACTTTTCGCCGCATGCCACGGGCGCTCTCCCGGGGAGAACACCGCCGGAGACGTCCGGGGGCAACGCGACGCCGAACAGCGGGTTCTGGAGCGTTTCGGAAATCCCTCTGCCATTGCCTGGCGGCTGTGGTGGGACCTCATGTGGGAGAAGGTGATGTCTCAGCGACTGATGCTTGCGGCTTCGCTGATGATGGCGGTGGCCTGTGTGGCCATGCTCGGACTGTTCTACCGTGCTGTGGGAGTGCAAAC
>CAZUXX010000140.1:0-7989 GCA_964624215.1 uncultured Planctomycetaceae bacterium | reverse complement strand
GCATCGATGTCGGTGGCGGCTTTGAGCGTGGTCCGCATCTGGTTCAGGATATCGAGCGCCTGCTGCGGGTCGACGCGGAGCGTCTGCCGGGCCGCTTCCTTGGCTTCGTTGAGCATCAGGCCCATTGCCTGGGCACGGGCTGCCATGCGGGCCTGGGCCTCGGCGATGCGATCCTGGTCTTCGAGGCGCTGAATGCGGTCGGCCAGGGGGGACGGAGCCTCCAGGGCCGGATCAGCCGGGACCGGTTCCACTCCGGCGTCGTCGGCCGGGAGGGCTTCCTCCTGGGCAGCGGCCAGCTGAATGTTGGTCTCGCCATTGATCAGGCCGAGTGCTCGCACGTTTTCCGGATCGATCGCCCGGATGGCAAAGCCGATCTCCTGAGCCTGTTTGACGTCCTGTGCCCGGAGCGCCTCGTAACCGGCTGCTTCCAGGGCAGCAATGCGGTCTTCAAAGGACTGCTGGGCAAAGGCGAGAATTTCGTTACCGGCCAGACCGGCGCCGATTTCCGGGCGGCCGGCGGCCTGATGCCAGATGGAATACAGGAAGGTGTTTCCATCGGCGGAGTCGACATCCGTCACCGAGAACTGCTGAGGTGTGCCGCTCGCCGATTCGAGGCGGATCGTTCGCCCTTTCACGTCACCGCGCCCGACGTAGACCGTGGGGCGGTCGCTGCGGAGCGGCAGCGGCGTGGTCGGGAAGACTTCTTCTCCTGCGGCCACTGCGGCGGGATACCACACCGGGCGACTGGCTGCGGTCGCGAGTTCTGCTCCGATTGTCGCGGCATCGCGGGAGCTGTCGTTGCGCCAGTTGTCGATCAGGGTGACGCCCCCGGTCTGCTCAGCGAGGACGCCCAGCAACTGGATGTCCTTGTTGGGGCCGACGGCGAAGCTGTGGACGGGGATCTGCCGGTTCCGCAATTCGGTCAGCAGAGCTCCCATTTCGTCGGTGTCGAGCAGATGCGCAGTCGACATCCCGTCGCCGATGTAGATGATCGATGCAGCCCGGTCCCCCTGAAGCAGGTTCATGGCCGACTGCATGCCGTTGAGCAGATTCGTTGCTCCGGCGGGGAATCGCTGCTGGAGGGCAGGGAGACCCGCTTCGATCGCCTGCTGCGGCTCGACCAGACCTTCGGTCATCGGTTTGACGTGCAGGTCGACTGCGATCAGAGAGACGCGGTCGCCGGCCGGCAGATTTGTGAGCAATGCCTCGAGCACACTCAGCGCCTGTCGACGGTGCTCGCCGACCTGGCTGGCCGAGGTGTCGAACAGGATGACATGATCCCGCTCGACTGCCTGCTCGGGCAATCCGTCACCCTTGAGAGCGACGGCGAAGTACGTTTCCCCATCCGGCGCGTCGAACGTCTGGACGAAGGTCTCGGGGTCGGCTGAGGCTGCCGTGCCCACGCACAGCAGCAGGGCTGGCACGCCGAGGCGGGCAAGCTTGGATCGGATCAACATGCGAAGATTCTCCCGTCAACACGACGCCGAGAAGCCGGCGAGACTGGTCGAATTGTTCTACCGCGCCGGGGACATAGCAGAAAGGCGAATGCGCGCAGCCCACAGCGCCTGTGCGCATTCTAATTGGACGATCGGACGCAGCCCAAAGCAAATTCGCGGAATTTTCGCCGATCTGGCTGTGAATGCGGTCCTCTCCGGGGACGGTTACCGAATCATCCGGATGTAAGGGGTGAGGAAGGATCGATCGGCTGAAGACGGGAGCCGTCGGCAGTTCGGTCAGTGAGTCGGCCTGCAGTGCTGATGATCGGGGAATGCCCCAGAGTCCGCCGGGAATGCGACCCACGCCGCCACGGCTGCGGAACGCTTGGAACCGGCCCATGTGCCTGCCGGGCCGCCACCGGATCCGCACTGGACGCAATTCCTGCGCCAACTCTAGACTCCCATGCATCCATAAACGTGATTTCGTTGGCCCCGCAACTGGTGCGATCTTCCGAATGCCCAATCCGCTCAGAATTGCACTCGTCACCGCCATTGCGCTTGTCTTCGGTAACGGAGGCTTCCTCCGTGCAGAGGACGCCGAGGCGACGGTCTATACCCAGCAGGCGGAGGTGATGCCGGCGAAAGGTCGCCCCGCTCCCAGACAGATGGAGGAAGGTTGGACGGATCGCGTGTGGGAGGCCGGTCCGCAACCGGAGTGGATCTGGATGGACGGCCTGCCGCAAAAGTGCGTTCTGAAGACGACATTTTCGGGAGGTTCGCAGGTTGCCCGGGTGAGAGCGACTGCAGACAACGCCGTCACGCTGTACCTCAATGGAAAGCAGATCGGCAGCAGCGACGAGTGGAAATACTGCTTCGATGTCGACATCCAGCCACATCTCGTCGACGGAGAGAATGAGCTGGTTGCCCTTGCTGAAAACCGCGACGGGATTGCGGCGTTCGTCTGCAAGGTCGTGATGCAGATGTCTGACGGCACTAGCCGCTACGTCGTCAGCAACGGGGACTGGAAGGCGGCCACCGAACGAGATGCACAGGAGTGGCAGTCGGCGAAGGTGATCCACAAGTACGGCGCCGGCCCGTGGGGGCGTCCCCTCTCGGTTCTCGAATCTGACGCCTCCCGTAACGAGTTCGAGTTGCTGCCGGGCTTCCAGGTCGAGCGACTGTTCACGGTGCCGAAGGACGAACTTGGTTCGTGGGTCTGCATCACCACCGATCCGCTGGGCCGGCTGCTGGTGAGCGACCAGGGAGGCCAGGGGATCTGCCGCGTGACGATCGCGCCGGTTGAAAGCACGGGCGCAGTGGCTGCGAATCCCGAGGGAGAAGCAGTCAAGACGACGGGAGACCTGGTGACGGTGGAAAAGCTGCCGCTGGATATCTCGGCTGCCCAGGGCATGTTGCATGCTTTCGGACACCTGTACCTGTCCGTCAATGGCGGGAAGGGGAGCGGGTTGTACCGGGCGAAGTATCTGGAAGAGTCGGACAGCTACGGCCCGGTGGAGAAGCTGGTCGCCTTCCGTGGGGGTGGGGAGCACGGTCCTCACGCGTTGCGCCTGAGCCCGGACGGAGAGTCGATTTACGTCATTGCCGGCAATCACACGCAGCCCCCGTTCAAGGCGGGGGAAGATGAAATGAGCGACGCGTTTCGCAGCCGCATTCCCAGCAACTGGGATGAAGACCTGCTGTTGCCGCGGATGTGGGATGCGAACGGTCATGCACGTGGGGTGCTTGCTCCCGGCGGCTGGATTGCCAAAACCGATCCGCAGGGAAAGACGTGGGAGATCATCTCGATCGGATACCGCAATCCGTACGACATGGCCTTCAACGCCGATGGCGAACTGTTCGCGTACGACGCGGATATGGAGTGGGATATGGGCGCCCCGTGGTACCGGCCAACACGGGTCGTGCACGCGACCAGCGGCAGCGAGTTCGGCTGGCGGAGCGGGACCGGGAAGTGGCCTGACTACTACCTCGACAGTTTGCCGGCCGTGGTCGACGTGGGCCCCGGTTCTCCGGTCGGGGTTGAGTTTGGCTACGGGACGAAGTTCCCCGCCAAATATCAGAAGGCGCTGTACATTCTCGACTGGACGTTCGGAACGATGTACGCAATCCACCTTCAGCCGGAGGGGGCGACCTATACGGCAACGAAGGAGGAGTTTCTGTCGCGGACCCCCCTGCCACTGACCGACGCGACTGTCGGTGCCGACGGTGCGCTGTACTTCACGGTGGGAGGTCGCGGGACGCAGTCGGAACTGTTCCGCGTGACCTACATCGGGGACGAATCGACGGAACCTGCCGATCTGCACGATGTCGAGTTTGCCGAAGAGCGGGCCCGTCGGCGTGCGATCGAGCGTTTGCATACGGCTCAGCCGATGCTGCAGCTGGATGATCCGGAGGTCAACCAGGCTTTCCGGAACCTGGTCCAGAGTCTTGCCAGTGAGGACCGCTTCGTGCGTTATGCGGCGACGATCGCCGGTCAATGGATTGCGAAATACGCGATTGCTGGTGGCCATGATCTGGAGGAGGTCAAGCCGGGAGAGGATCCCCGAACGATTTTTGCGGCGGCGGTGATCAACGCGCGCGTTGGTGGCGAGAGGAGCGAGCAGAAGGTTCTGCCGGCTCTGATCGAAATGGACATCAATGCGCTGGCGCCGGCCGAGCAGCTGGATTATCTGCGAGCGTTGTCGCTGCTGTTCATTCGCAAGGGTGAACCTGCTGAGGAGGTGCGGGCTCAACTGCTGGCGAAGCTTGAACCGCTGTACCCTGCCCCGGTCAAGCATCCGCGGCGGTGGGATCTGAACAACGAACTTGTGCAGATGCTTGTCTATCTGCAGTCAGACACTGTTGTTTCGAAGGCAATTGAACTGCTGCAGGAGCCGTCGGGCGTCAAGGACGACGACCTGGGCGATCTGCTGGCCCGCAACAGTGGTTACGGGCGATCGATCCAGCGGATGCTGGAAAATCAGCCGGACAAGCCGAGGGTCTGGGCGGCGTTCGTTCTCCGAAATGCCAAGGAGGGATGGACGCCCGACCTGCGCAAGCAGTACTTCGCGTTCATGAAGGAGGCCCACACCTGGAGTGGCGGTAACAGCTATCAGAAGTTTCTGACGAATATCAAAGACGAGATGTTCGTGGCGATGCCGAATGCCGAGCAACTGCTCATCGAGCACGCCGGGTTGCGGAACGCGTTCAAGGCGCCGGAATTGCCCTTGCCGGCTGGACCGGGGAAAGACCGTACGGTTGCGGACGTCGTCGCCCTCGTCGAACAGGGGCTCAAGCCGCGTTCGCGGAGCTATTCACATGGCGAGACCATGTACAAGGCGGCCCGTTGTGTGATGTGTCATCGTTTTGGCGGTGATGGGGGGTCGACCGGCCCGGACCTCACCCAGCTTGCCGGACGATTCAACATCAAGGACCTGACAGAAGCGATCGTCGACCCGGCCAAGGTCATCTCCGACCAGTACAAGGCCTCGACGGTGGTGACCACTGACGGGGAAGTCCTGAACGGCCGGGTCTTGACCGAGACGGATGAGGTCGTCGTGATCCTGACGGATCCGGAGGATTCCTCGAAGATCACCGAACTGAAGCGATCAGACGTGGAACTGATCAAGCCGTCGGAGCAGTCGCTGATGCCGACCGACCTGCTGAAGCCGTTGAACGACGAAGAGGTTCTGGACCTGATGGCCTACCTGCTCTCCCGGGGGAATCCTCGGGATGAGATGTTCAGGCGGGAGAAGGATCAGAAGTAGCTGATCCTGGCCCGGGGCAACAAGAAGGCCGGTCGAGCAGCGTGGGAAACCGCGCTGCCGGACCGGTGTGCTGTTGTCGATGGAAGCCGGCGAGACGTACGCCGCGTCGGCGGGCGTTATGCCCGGCCGAGGTATTCCCCGGTTTCGGCGGCCACCTTGATCTTTTCGCCGGTCGTGATGAAGGCGGGGACGTAGACTTCTGCCCCGGTTTCGACGGTCGCGGGCTTGGTCACATTGGTTGCGGTGTTGCCTTTGGCCGCCGGCTCGGTGAAGGTGACTTCGAGGACGACGTTTTTGGGCGGGGTGATACCGATCAACTGATCGTTCCAGTACATCAGTCCACACTCGGTTCCTTCCTTGATGAACCGCATCAGGTCTTCGTTCCCGGCCGCGGGCAGGGAGACCTGCTCGAAGCTGTTGTTGTCCATGAAGATGTAGTTCGTTCCGTCGAAATAGGAGTAGATGCCGTCGGAGTTGTGGATATCGGCCGCTTCGGCAGCGTCACCGCTGCGGTAGGTGATTTCGAGGTTGGTCCCTGTCAGCAGATTGCGGAGGCGGGTTTTGTAGAGTGCCTGCCCCTTCCCGGGCTTGACGAAGTTGCACTCCGTCATTTCATACGGCTGGCCTTCATGGATAATCTTGATGCCCTTGCGGAAATCACCGGCATTGATTGTTGGCATTGTGCAGTCTCGAACAGTGCGCACGATGCCCGCAGGGACATCGGCAAAGCATTGGCCCCGGGGCGTCCTGGCCGGACGGGGGGCAGAATTGACACGAGCGCCCAGAGAATAACAAATGCCCGAAACGGGGGAAACGACCCGACGGGAGTCGCTGCAGAATCTTCGGCGGCCGGTGAACGGGGGACGACCGACGTGGGTCCGGTCGCTGGCGCAGGCGGTGCGCGACCCCGATGTCCTCGTGGAGCGGCTGGCGCTGCCTGATGCTTTTCGTGGGTTGGCCCGGCAAGCCGCCAGTCAGTTTCGGCTCGTTGTTCCCGAGAGCTTCCTGCGGCGGATGCAGCCGGGTAATCCGGAGGATCCTCTTTTGCGACAGGTTCTGCCGTTGGAAGAGGAACTGGACGGTGCCGGGGAACTGCCGACCGATGCGGTCGGCGATACTGCGGCGCGACAGGCTCCGGGACTGCTTCAGAAGTACCAGGGCCGGGCTCTGCTGATCGCGGCGCGACAGTGTGCGGTCAATTGCCGCTACTGCTTCCGCCGGCACTATCCCTACGGCGAGGCGCCGCTGGCGATCGACGACTGGATGCCGGCCCTCGAAACGCTGGCGGCTGATGCGTCGATTCACGAGGTGATTCTCAGCGGGGGCGATCCGCTGGTTCATTCCGATGGCCGCCTGGCGGCACTCATCGAGCGGCTGGAGTCGATCCCGCACCTGCGGCGGCTGCGGATCCACTCGCGTCTGCCGATCGTTCTACCCGACCGCGTCGACGAGTCACTTCTCTCTCTTCTGAGGGGGACGCGGCTGACCCCGTGGATGGTGGTGCACGCCAATCATCCCGCGGAGCTGGTGGATGACTGTGCCGAGGCACTGCGCCGGCTGGTCGGCAGCGGAATCCCCACCCTGAACCAGAGTGTTCTGCTGAAGGGTGTCAACGACGATGCCGACGTGCTGACCGCGCTGTGCGAGCGGCTGGTGGATCTGGGAGTGATGCCGTACTACCTGCACCAGCTCGATCCGGTCCGGGGAGTGATGCACTTTCAGGTGGATGCGGAGGCCGGACGCCGACTGATCGACTCGTTGCGACTGCGTCTTCCCGGTTATGCCGTGCCGCAGTATGTGCAGGAACTCGCTGGAGAGCCCTTCAAGGTGCCTCTCTGAGAGCGCGACAGGGGTGGCGTGAAGACGGCCGACCGGGTACCCGGTTTGCGACCCGGATGCGGGCGAAATACACTCTGGTGTCTTGATCCTCCTCGAGGAACGAACGGACCCGGTTTCCCGAACAGACGGACGAGCGAACGCGATGCCCCCGCAACTGATGTTTGATCTGAGCCGATTCAATTTTGACCGGCCGATTATCACGCTGGATCAAGTGCGACAGATCAATCCACAGCGGCATGAACTGGAGCAGGTCTCCGGGATTGTCTACATCAACGAGGCCGACCAGGAGATTGTCGGTTTCAAGGATATCACCGACGATGAGTTCTGGGTGAAGGGGCACATGCCCGGATACCCGCTGATGCCGGGCGTGCTCATCTGCGAGTCGGCAGCGCAGCTGGCGGCCTACTTTGCCCGCCGGTATGACCTGCTCAACGCGGGGGACTACATCGGGTTTGGCGGGATGGATGACGTGCGGTTCCGGATCCCGGTCTATCCGCCGACCCGGCTTGTCATTTGTCTGAAGTCGAAGAGAGTGCGGCCGAGGGTCCGCTGCGAGTTCGAGTTCCAGGCGATCAACAACGGAGAGTTGTGCGCCCACGGGACGATCATCGGTGTGCCAATTGCCCGGACGCAGAGCGTTGCCACGTCGCGAAAATCCCCGTCGACATAGTCACCGGCGATCGGCAGTGGCGCGGATGCAAGCGAGTTTCGTCCCGACCTGGTGAGAGGATGCGGTCCGTCAACTCCAGCCCGAACCTGTCTGATGACACATCTCCGAGTGTTGTGCGTGGCGTTTTTGCTGGCGGCTCAGGGAACGGTCTCGGTCGCTGATGACCGTCCCGAGCGGCCCAGTTTTCTGGTCATCCTCTGTGATGACCTGGGCTACGGAGATCTGGGGTGCTACGGGCACCCCTCGATTCGGACACCGCATCTTGATCAGCTTGCGGCAG
>CAZUXX010000139.1:2323-8031 GCA_964624215.1 uncultured Planctomycetaceae bacterium | reverse complement strand
GCCTGCATCCCGACTTCCGGCCCGGCGCTGGCGATCCCGGCCTTCACCAGTCCGATCGGGTCGATAAACCACACCAGAGACGATTCCTCATCCGGATCGCAACGGCTGATCATGTACTCGAACACGTCGTTTCCGGCGAAGGAGTCGTCAGCCCCTTCCCACCGGGTGATCACCAGATCCGCCACTGGCAGACCGCTGGTGATGACGAACCGGCTTTCCCGCACGAAGTAGCTGAAGCTGTTGAACGGAGCATTCGGCAGGGCCTCTGCGTTGGTCCAGACCGTCACCGTTGTCCCGTCGATCTCTTCCTCGCTGCGGGTCAGCTCGCCCGCCTCTTCCATCTCCTCTTCAGCCTTCTCGAGCAGCTGTTCGAGCTGCTCTTCGCGGCCGGCAACGTCGAGCAACAGAACCAGGCCCAGTTTCTCACCCGGAGGCGCGATCACCGCGAAGGTCGCTTCGCCTGTGGGAATCGACAGCACGTCGCTCAGCGGCATGCCGATTTCCTTCTCGGCCTTGGCGCTCTCCTCCTCGAACTTCTTCATGATCTGCGCACGAGTCTCGGCCATCGACGCGTCGTTGATCAGACGGCCGAGGTTCGTGTCGCTGAACTGCGTGCCGAAGTCTTCAACACTGGGGATGCTGAAATACACCACCGTGTTCTGCGGGAGAATCTCCGCGCCGGGAGCCAGGTCGTCCGCCGCCAGCCAGGGACTGCAGGCAATCAGCGCTGCCAGTCCATACAGACCGCGACGTGTCAGTGCGAAACTCATTCGTGACCCCTTCGTGTGGAATCCATTGTGGAAGTCAGGTTGTCGACGTGGAATCGCTGCCACTCCGGGAGCCCTCCGAACGGGCAGCGCCCGACACGGTGAGATCCTTGAAGCGCGAAGTTCCATTTCATGACGTCTTACGGACGTCATCAGCCTCCGGACCATCGAAACATCACACTTCGAAGCGGTCCGGCGACCGCCTCCTCAATACCGGTTCTTCTGAGCGAGTAAGACCCCGGGGATCCGTCTCCGGTGCCAACTGTTCTTCAGAACAGGCGATTTTTGTCCGCCCGGGAATCATGCGGACCGACCGCGTTTTTCGCAAGCTGGCTCTGACGAGAATGCCAAAGACCCCGCCACTTCAATCCGGACACTGCAATCCACTTTGACTGGCCGACTCTGCTCTTCCAATGGCCATGCGGTCACAATGATCAGCTCCCGACGCTGCCACAGCACCTCTCAGAACGCCTCGACGATTCCGCTGTACAAGCGGCGTTCGCCCCCCGCCGTCCCGACTCGCAAGGCTCCGTCATCATCGAGTCCCAGGCAGGTACCCCACACTTCGTCCCGGCCTCCGGTCACGTGAATCTGCCGTCCTGTCAGCAGGCATTGCGTTCGCCACCGGGCGGGCAGCGCAGGATCGGATCGACCGAGCATCAACAACTGATCGTGGAAGTGCTTCAAAAAGCGAATCAGCACTTCCTCGCGTGAGGGAGCCGGCGTCGTCAGCTCGACAAGCGACACCCCGCGCGCTCGCACGTCCATTGGCGCCTCCGCTAGTGAATTCCTCACATTGATCCCCACCCCGACGACGACGCGATCTTCCGTCCGCGGCGGAACCTCAACGAGAATCCCCGCGATCTTGTGACCACGAGCGAAAACATCGTTGGGCCACTTCAACCGGACCTCCCCTTCGGGCACCAGATCTTCAAGCGCAGCGGCAACGGAGCTTCCGGTCGTGACGGAAAGCGCCGGCCAGCGGGACTGCGCAATCCCGTAGACCGACGGTGCGATGACGAGCGAACAGGTCAAGGCGCCGGTGGAGGAATGCCACTGGTTCGAGCCACGGCCGCGACCGCCGGTCTGCCGCTCTGCAATGACGATTGCCGGGAGCTCCTCACTGGTGACCAGTGGTGCCCAGGCAAGCGCATCGCTGTTGGTCGAGGCCGTCTCCTCCAGCAGGCATATCGTACAGAGAAAGGTCTCTTCCCGCAGCCGATCCGGATTCCATTCGCTCACTCGTCTCCTCCCGGCGACGGCTGGATCGCACGAATCGCCTCGTGAGGAACCGTCGGGTCGCCTTCCCGGCCACGTCGCCTCACCTCGCCTCCCGCACCAGAAGTTCTCCCTGCCCCAGCGACAGGAGATCGCCGCAGTAGCGGCGCCAGCTGGAGTCATCGACCTCCACGGGGACGGAAACCAAACACTGCTGCACATAGCGCAGAAGCATTCTGACAAAGACCGGCTGGTACGTCGCAGCAAAGCGGAAGCTCGGCAGCAGGGCCCCGTCCCGTGGAGCGTGCCCCAAGAGGATCGTGCCCCGCTTCATCCCTGCCCCCGGGTACCGGCCTGACTCTCCGAAGACGACGAGACTGCCTGCAATCATTCCGGTTCCACCGGCGTCGCCAAGTCGCCCGCACACGACGATCAGCCCGCGGCGCATTGTGTGGCCTGCCTCGTCGCCGGCGTCTCCGTGGACAACGATCTCGCCTCCGGTCATTCCCTTCCGCCCACCGCGATAGACCGCGCCGACGAGGTTCCCGGCGTTGCCTTGAATGACAAGCCGCCCCCCCGACATTTCGGCACCGGCCCAGTCTCCGGCATTGCCTTCGCAAATCACCGCCCCTCCGGACATTCGCGAGCCCAGGTGCGGCCCCGCATCTCCTGCGACACGAACACATCCGCCAGACAGACCGCTGCCGATCGACTTCACCCGGGAGCAGTCCCCCTGCCAGACCAGCGTTTCGTCCTCGGCGGCCGATCCACTGGCCGCGAAGAAGTCGCCGAGTGGCACCTGCCGGTTCCCCCGCTGCACCAGCGTGCGAAGGACATCGTCGGTCGACTGCTGTCGCACCGACTGCACCGAAACCCCATCCACTTCGAGTGGAATACTGGTCGGTGTGTGCAGCGTCAATGTGAGTGGCATAGCTCGACCGGCAGAAGGCAAAACGTCTTGTACAGTCAGCCGGGGGGAGTCTCAACACGCCGGGAGTCTCCCTCGAACACTCCGTCAGAAAGAGTGGATTGTTCGCCGGCCGCGTGGCGTGGGCGGGGTCCGACGTTGACTTCACCGCCCGGGCGCGATACCACGAACAGCATTCAGAAAGCAGTCACCCTCCACGTCGTCTCTCTGGAGCCCGGATCATGAAATCTGCTCTGTGTGCTGCTGTCGTCGCTCTCGCCTGGACTGCCACCGGAAACGCTGGAGAAGTCAAGCTGGAGGGAGTTCATCTCTGTTGTGGCCTCTGCGTGAAGGCGGTCACTCAGGCCATCTCCGAAACGGACGGGATTTCCAATCTCAAAGTCGACCGGGAAGCGCGTCTGGTGACGTTCACCGCCGCCAACCAGGAAGCCGCACAGACCGGCGTGAACACGCTCGCGAAGGCCGGGTTCGCCGGGAAAGCGACTCATGATGGCAAGTCTGTTCCGCTTCCCAAGGGCGGGGACAACCTGGGCAAGGCCAACGAAGTGACGGTCCAGGGGCTGCACAACTGCTGCGGCGGATGTCAGAAGGCCATCACCGCCGCACTTGAAAAGGTCGACGGAGTCAAGTCGGTCAACTGCGAAAAGCAGACGTGCAAACTCTCCGGCACCGGGATTGATGAAGCTGCGGTCATCGCTGCACTGCACGCCAGCGGACTTCACGGACAAATCGCAAAATAGACCGGGAACAAGTCGGACACGCCGGAAGCACAGAGCGGTCGTGCTCTGCAGAGACACCGGCGAAAGGTCCGGACGAACCCACAAGTGTCCTTGCGCGGCTCGGTGCCCCCACCGGGCCGCGTGTGGTATCGGGACCCGACTCTCGGCCACTTTGACGCACGAGGGATCCGAACCCGACGCAACTGTCGGGTGTTCCTGGCGGCATCAGTCGGCGGTGGTTCCGGAGAGAAAGGCCGATCGCGATTCTCCCGGATCATCCTGAACGTCGTCGCCAGTGAGCCCGGGCCGAGCCGACCGCGACTGGTCCGCCAGATCGCGCAGTCACTTTGCCATCCGAGTTACCGCCGCCACTTCGGGAGCTCCCCGTGAACGACCGCTTTCGTGAACATCTCCGGCAGCAACTCGAGGAGATCGAGCAGGCCGGCCTGACCAAGCACGAACGCATCATCCGCAGCCCGCAGCGGGCACGGGTTGACGTCGAGTCGCAGCCCCGACCGCTGCTGAACCTGTGCGCGAACAACTACCTCGGGCTCGCCAGTCATCCCGAGATTGTGAAAGCCGCCCACGCCGGTCTCGATGAATGGGGCTACGGGATGGCGTCCGTCCGGTTCATCTGCGGAACGCAGACAATCCACCGTCAACTCGAACAGGCGTTGAGTGAATTCCTCGGCACCGAGGAGACGATCCTGTACTCCTCCTGCTTCGATGCCAACGGCGGTCTTTTCGAAACGCTGCTCGGCCCCGAAGACGCGGTCATCTCCGATCAGCTCAATCACGCCAGCATTATCGACGGGATCCGGCTGTGCAAAGCGCAGCGCTTTCGATACGCGAACAACGATATGGCCGATCTCGAGCGGCAACTGCAGGCAGCCGCTTCGGCGCGGTTTCGTCTGATCGCTACCGACGGAGTGTTCTCGATGGACGGGTACTTTGCCAACCTGCCTGACATCTGCGAACTCGCCGACCGGTACGACGCGCTGGTGATGGTCGATGATTCGCATGCCGCCGGCTTTGTCGGTCCCCGCGGCCGAGGCACCCCCGAACGATTCAACGTCACCGAACGCATCGACATCGTGACGGGAACGCTCGGAAAGGCGCTTGGCGGCGCCAGCGGCGGATACACGTCCGGCCGTCGCGAAATCGTCGACCTCCTCCGCCAGCGATCACGTCCCTATCTCTTTTCAAACACGCTTGCTCCACCAATTGTGGCCGCGTCTCTGAAGGCCCTGGAGATGCTGACGGCGTCGACGGAGCTCAAGGAGCGGCTCGAACAGAATTCGGCACGGTTTCGCACCGGGATCGAAGCTCTGGGCTACAATATCCTCCCGGGAGAACATCCCATCATCCCGATCATGCTGGGAGAAGCTCCCAAGGCCGTCGATCTTGCGAATCGCCTGCTCGAGCGTGGGGTGTACGTCATCCCGTTTTCGTTTCCGGTCGTTCCGCGGGGCGAAGCCCGCATTCGCACCCAGATGTCGGCGGCCCTCACCCCGGCCGATCTCGACTTCGCCCTCGAACAGCTTGCAGCGGTCCGTTCGTTATGAGCGTGGAAGTCTCCGAACCCACACAGCAATTGCAGGACCCGCCGCAGGCCACTCCTCCGGACGGTTCTGACCAGACGCAACTCCCCGCGGAAACCATCACCGTCCGCATTCGCTGGTTCGGACTGTGTATCGGGTACATCCTCGTCAACTTCGTGAGCCAGACGCCCAACCGGCCCGAGCTCAACGCGATTTTGACTCTCGGCGCCGGCTTTGCGCTGCTGGACACGCTGTCGAGCCTTCGCGGGAAGGTTTTCCTCGGGCGGGTCCCGCTGTTCATCTCGTTGATGGAAGCCGTCTTCATCGGGCTGCTGTGTCACTTTGAAAGCGGCGTCAACAGCCCGTTTCGCTTCTACTACTTTCTCTCGCTGCTGGTCTGTGCCATCCGCTACTCGCCTGCGGTCACGTACTCGACACTGGCGATTCACACCATCAGCTACGGGACGCTGGCCTTGTCGCGACCCGTCGGCCAGCTCGTTCCCGACGATCTCCTTATGGTGCTGTTCATGGTCTG
>CAZUXX010000139.1:0-2313 GCA_964624215.1 uncultured Planctomycetaceae bacterium | reverse complement strand
TCTGGGTCACCTGGGCGGGAACTTCGCTCGTCTCGCTCCTCAAGGCAGCCGGAGCCCGGCTCGTCACGCTGAACCAGCGACTGCGCGAAAACCAGCAACTGCTTGAAGACCGCATCGACAAGCGGACCCAGCAGTTGCAGGAGTCCCAGGCGTTGCTCGTGCAGCAGGAGAAACAGGCGGCGTTCGGCCTCCTCGCCGCGGGGATCGCACACGAAGTCGGCAATCCCCTGGCGGCCATCAGTTCGCTCGTGCAGCTGATGAACCGCCGCGAACTCGACGATTACATGCACGAAAAGCTGGGGCTGATCGACGAACAACTGCTTCGCATCCAGCGGACCCTGCGGGAACTCGTCGAATTCTCACGCCCCGGGTCGACCGACGTCAGCGACTGCAGCATCCACGACATCGTCGACTCCGCTCTCAGCATCGCCAAGTACTACAAGCGAAAGAAGGGGAAGACGATTCAACTCCATTTGGCAGAACGGCTTCCGCCGATTCGCGTCATTCGGGACCGGGTGCTGCAGGTGGTCCTCAACCTCATTCTGAATGCACTCGACGCCACCGAAGAGGGGGCCAACATCCACATCTCCGCTGACCATGTGGACGGGTTTATCGAAGTGGTGGTGCGTGATTCCGGATCAGGCATCGCCCTCGAAGACCAGAAGCGGATCTTCCTGCCGTACTTCACAACCAAGCCGACCGGTACCGGGCTGGGGCTGTTTGTCTGCCGGAAGATCCTCATCGAAGCAGGCGGAGAAATCGAACTGCTCGAATCGTCCTCCCAGGGGACTGCTTTCCGGATCACTCTGCCGGTCGCCGACCCTGCCCCGGACGAGGCCGAAGAACAGCTCCAGTCTGCCTCACGGTAAAATCGCCCGAAAGCGCTTCCCCGTACCAATTCCGGGCGGGACGGTAATTCCTCAAAGTCATTCCTTGACGCTCTTCCGGGCGGCGGATAGCATCCGCATTAGTTACGTTTATGCAATAATGGATCGCCTATTACGCGGCACCTCACAGTGTCTTACCGGAACATCGAACTGTTCTGTGATGTCGTCGCGCACCAGAGCTTCTCAAAGGCGGCGGAAGCTCGCGGTTTGTCTCAGCCGGCCGTGAGCCAGGCGTTGCATGCCCTCGAGGAGCGACTGGGGTTGCAGTTGATCGACCGCTCCAAGCGGCCGTTCGAACTGACCGCAGCCGGGCGATACTATTACGAGCAGTGTACTCGAATTCTCGAGCAATTGCGGCTCGTTGACGATGAGGTGCAGTCGTTCGTCGGGAAAGTGGCCGGCCGCCTGAGGGTGGTCTCCATTTACTCGGTCGGGCTGCTGCAGATGAAGACGTACACGCAGCGGTATCGGGCGGCATATCCCTCCGTCTCGCTGCGACTGGATTACAGCCATCCCGACCAGTTGTATGCCCGGATTCTCCGTGACGAAGCGGATCTGGGGATCGTCTCGTTCCCCAGGGACGGTGGCGAAATCGGCTGCGTCGAATGGCTCCGGCAGGAGATGGTCATTGTTGGGAGTCCTGACCACCGCTGGCGGGACCGCACCGACATCTCACTGGGCGAACTGGAGGGAGAACCTTTTGTCGCCTTTTCCGCGGACTTGTCGATCCGCAGTGCAACTGACAAGCTGTTGCGAAAGAACCGAGTGACCGTGAACCTCGTCCACGAGTTCGATAACGCGGAAAACGTCAAACGGGCCGTGGAAATCGGCCTAGGCGTCGCCTGCTTGCCGCTGGCGACGGTCCGCCGCGAACTCGATTTCGGGACGCTGCATTCACTCCGACTCAGCGATGTCCGATTCGAGAGACCTCTCGGAATCGTGCACAAACGTCATAAACATCTGTCTACAGCAGCCGCCAGGTTCATCGAACTTCTGCATGAACAGGTTCCCGAGGACAGTTCTCCAATTCCGTTCACACCTCCCCGGCCTCCGGCGAACTCTCCGCCTCCCCTGAATCGCACGGGCACCTAAGTCCAGCACGTCGCTTCAAGGATCTGGCAAGCCGCCGGGATGCATGCGGTAGTAGCCACCCGAGTCTCCCCCCCTCGGTTGCCGGGGGGATCAGCCGCGGGAACGGTTCCCCCGGTTTCCACCAGAATTGTCTCCGGACCAGAGGATTCCATCATGGTTATCGCGACGCCGCTGATGACCGCTGAAGAGGTCCCGCGGTTGCCGGACCACCGTTGCTGCGGCGGGCTGGTGAAACGGGACACTGCTGTACTGAACGGACCGGTCCTGCGGTTTGTCGTGTCGTCCTGGTGACCGGCACCCTCCTTCCGGTCCGGAACGGTCCGACCGTCGCCGC
>CAZUXX010000138.1:0-8080 GCA_964624215.1 uncultured Planctomycetaceae bacterium | reverse complement strand
GCCGCGCAGGGGATTTTCGAGTTGTGTTGCGGGATCGTCGCCGAGTTGCAACTGGATTGTCGGCAGCCGGGGTTTCTCGGTTTGAGCCGGTGGATCGTCGGCGCAGACCGGCGTCGACAAGGCCACCAGCAGCAGCGATGTGATGAATCCGGATGCGATACTGCCCAGGCCTGTTGGCCGCCACGTCCCTGCCTTCATCGCTCTGCTCCCACTCACGATCGCAAGATACCGGCTGGATTGTATCGGCCGGAGAAGTCGGGTCGATAGAGGATGAAGGCCGTAGGAACCGAGGCGGATGGAATACCGCCGGCGGGTGGAATGCGGCATTCTCCATCCGTGGGGGGTGGCCTCTTGTCCTTCGTCGACGGTGGCTGCGGGCCGGTGAATCGGGGTTATTCCTGAACGTCTTCGAGCCGGGAGAGGCTGACGATCTGCTCGCGCGCGACGAGAACGTGACGCCGGTTGACGTTCACGCCGTGCCGGCGGGCGTCGAGGACGTAGAGATCCCGCGTGGTTTTCGAGTCGCGGAGATCGTGAACGTCGGCATCGGAGAGATGCAGGTATTTGTCGTCCCAGTCCTCGAGTGTGCCGATGTACGAGTAGGCGGCGGTGACGTCGAGGACGACGACGGCCCCCTTGAGGTTATCGAGGGGATCGCCGGAGGAGGACCCGAGTCTCATCACGTTGTGTAATCCGAATTGAGGTGGACGTATTCTCCGGTGAGGTCACTGGTCCACATACGGATCGCTTCGGATCCAAGGGTGAAGTCGAGTTCGATGTGGACTTCGCCGGTGGCCATGCTCTGCGAGACCAGTGGTTCGTCGAAGGTGACCGGCGTGCCGTTTTCATAGAGGGTGACACCGTTGAGTTTCAATGAACAGTGGTGCTCCTCGAAGGGGACCCCTGCATAGCCGGCCGCGGAAACGATGCGTCCCCAGTTGGGGTCGTTGCCGGTGATGGCGGTTTTGACGAGTGGGCTTTCGCAAACGGCGGTGGCAATGCGGCGGGCATCGTCGCGGGTTGCGAGGCCGCGGACATCGAGGGTGACGAAGTGCCCTGCCCCTTCGGCATCCCGGATGATGGCCTGGGCGAGTTCCTGACAGACTTCGGCGAGGGCTGTTTCCAGCGATCTCTGCGCGATGGATGCGTCAACGCCGCTGGCTCCGTTTGCCAGAAGCAGCACGGTGTCGCTGGTGCTCATGTGTCCGTCGACCGAGATGCAGTTGAAGCTGTCGTCGACGGCAGTTCGAAGCATCGTCGTGGCGAGAGCAGACGGGAGTCGGGCATCGGTGAGGATGACGGCCAGCATGGTGGCCATGTTGGGGGCGATCATGGCGGCCCCCTTGGCGGCGCCGAGCAGGCGCACTGTTCCTGCGGGGGTGGTGATTTCGCGGGAGGCAAGTTTGTGGACGGTGTCGGTCGTCATCATAGCCCGCGCCGCGGCCTCGAATGAGAGGGCGTCGCTGCCGAGTTGAGTGACGACGTGCGCGAGGCCGGGGCCGAGTTTTTCGCGCGGCAGAAAGTGGCCGATGATGCCCGTGGAACAGACGAGGATGTCTTCGGGGGCACACGCGACCGCGTTGGCGATTTCGGCGGTCATCCACTGTGCGTCGGCAATGCCGCGTTCACCGGTGCAGGCGTTGGCGTTGCCTGAGTTGATCACGACGCCACGGGTCGAGTTACCGGGAACACGTGCGCGGCTGACGGTGACCGGAGCCCCGACGACACGGTTCGTCGTGAAGACGCCGGCGGCTGTTGAGGGGTGATCCGACAGAAACAGGGCCAGGTCTTTTTTCTGCGGGTCCGTTTTGACGCCGCAGTGGACTCCGGCGGCACGGAAGCCTGCCGGGATCACGTGGGGCGTGCCTGTCGCCTCCATGAGGTGTCTCGCTTGATCAAGTGTGTGCCAGGTCTGTGAGTGACGCGGCCGGGCCGGGTCGCTGTGGCGGTGGCCCCGGCGGCGTTGCGCGCGGGGCGACTATAGATCGGCGGGAGGCAAGCGCGAAGCTTTGTCGGGTCGGTCGGGGGCGGAAGCCGGGACACGATGTGACAGGCGGGTGGCTACTCCGGGTTGGTGCGAGATCGAGCGGTCTGTCGACGAGAACGGCGCGGGCGCGAAGAGTGGCATTTGAGAATACGGCCGGGGGGCCGGTAACATCAGCGCTTTGCGATCAGTTCGTTGCGACTTGGGCAGCGGATCGAGAGTCACCTCAGATGCAGGAAGAGACCAAGCGATGCTACGAATCCTAGCGTGTCTGTTCATCGTCGGAGCGGTATCCATCGCCCGGGGGGGAGAGTTTCAGGCCGGAGCGGCGGTGGTGGATGTGACCCCCGAGAAGCTGCCGGTGCTTGTGAACGGGGGGATGCTGTCGCGGACGGTGGGCGAAGTGAAGACCCCGGTCAACGCGCGGGCCCTGGTCCTGGGCGACGGCAAGACACGGGTGGCATTGGTCGTGGTCGACAGCTGCATGGTGGGGCGAGCGCTGATCGACGATGCGAAAGAAGTGATCGTGGACCAAACGGGAATTCCTCACGATCACATTCTGATTTCGGCGACGCACACCCATACCGCTCCCTCGAGTATGGGGTGTCTGGGGACGGATACTGATGAGGCGTATGTCCCGTATCTGCGCAAGAAGCTGGCGGAGGTGGTGAAACAGGCGGTTGAGAATCTGGAGCCGGCCCGGGTCGGCTGGGGGAGCGTCGATGCCGGCGAGTACACAGCGCTGCGACGGTGGATTCGCCGTCCGGACCGGCTGGCGGAAGATCCGTTTGGCAACCCGACGGTGCGGGCGAATATGCACGCGGGGCGCAACTGGGATGATGTGACGGGTGAGTCGGGGCCGGAAGACCCGCAGTTGTCGGTGATCTCGGTGCAGTCGACGGAGGGGCGTCCGATTGCGGTCCTGGCCAACTTCTCGATGCATTACTTCGGTGATTCGAAGATCAGTGCCGACTACTTCGGACTGTTCTGCGAGGAGTTGAAGGACCGGCTGGCGGGGCAGTCGAACGAATCGGCTCCGCCATTTGTGGGAATCATGTCGCATGGCTGCAGTGGTGATATCTGGCGGCGGGACTACACGATTCCTGCGGATCAGCAGCCGCCGGAGATGACGATC
This sequence comes from uncultured Planctomycetaceae bacterium, assembly GCA_964624215.1. Classification (GTDB taxonomy): domain Bacteria; phylum Planctomycetota; class Planctomycetia; order Planctomycetales; family Planctomycetaceae; genus CAZUXX01. The sequence goes on along the minus strand of CAZUXX010000138.1, from coordinate 4,961 downwards.
GAGCAGTATGCGAGTGCTTTGGTCGATCGTGCGGAGCAGGCGTTGAAGGGGATCCAGTACGATGAGGATCCGACGCTGGCGATGAGGGAAGTCCGGCTGACGATGAAGTACCGGGTGCCGGACAAGCAGCGTCTGGAGTGGGCTCAGCGGATCGTGGAGGAGATGGGGGACCGGATCCCGAAGGATGTGCGTGAAGTGTATGCCCGCGAGCAGGTGTATCTGCACGAGTGGCAGTCGACGGAGGTGGTTGTCCAGGCGGTGCGGATCGGCGAGATCGGGATCGCGTCGACTCCGTGTGAGACGTACGCCCTGACCGGTTTGAAGATCAAGGCGGCGAGTCCGTTCGAGAAGACGATGGTGATCGAACTGGCGAACGGGGGAGATGGGTATATTCCGCCTCCCGAGCAGCACCTTCTGGGGGGCTACAACACGTGGGCGGCGCGGTCTGCCGGGCTGGAAGTCCAGGCGGAGCCGCGGATCACAGCGGCGGCGATTCATCTGCTGGAGCAGGTGGCGGGGGCGCCGCGGCGGGATGCCCGGCTGCCTCACGGACCCCTGGCGAAGACGACACTCCAGATGGAGCCGGCGGCGTACTGGCGGCTGAACGAGTCGGCGGGTCCGCGTGCCGAGGATTCGTCTCCGAATGGCCGGGATGCGATCTATGAACCGGGAGTGGTGTTCTACCTGGCAGGACCGAATTCGGATGCGCTGTGTGGTCCCGGCGTCGTCAATCGGGCGGCGCATTTTGCCGGCGGCCGGCTGCGGACTCCTGTGGGGAGTTCGGCGGGGGATGGCAGCGTTTCCTTGTGGATCTGGAACGGGATGCCCCGGGATGCGCGTGAGATTGCGGGGTGGATCCTCTCGCGGGGGCACGATCTGACGGATCCACAGTCCGGTGAGCATCTGGGCCTGGTCGGCCGGGGAGAGGATGCCGGAAAGCTGGTGCTGCAAGCGGGTGGTGAGCGTGCCGTCGGGAAGACGGTGATCGACCGCTGGACGTGGGCCCACGTGGTCGTCGTGCGGGAGGGGGACCGGCTGCGCGTTTACGTCAATGGCAGCGTCGAGCCCGAGATCGAGCTGAAATCTCCTGCAGCGACTGCGAGCACGGCCGAGACCCTGTTCGTCGGGGGGCGGTGCGACAACGTTGACAACTGGGAAGGTCGACTGGACGAAGTTGTCCTGTTCAGCCGGGCGTTGTCGGCCAGTGAGATTTCTGCGCTGAGCGGCGCGAGCCCGAAGGAATAGTTGCGGCTGCGGGCCGCTGCCGCCGGAGGTGGCGAGTCGTTGACTGCCGGAGATTCACAGTGCCCCCCTCCCTGCCCGAGTCGGCGGGGAGGGGGGCGCGTGAACGGCATCGTGATCAGTCGAGCGACTTCAGGCGGATGACCTGTTCGATCGACTGGTCGAAGGTCTGATCGGCGACGGACATTTGCATGTCCATGTTCTGTTTCATCTCGACCGACTTGACCTCGCCGGCGTCGTTGTCGAAGAGCATGGTGCCGCTGGAGTCCGAGTTTTTCAGAGACATTTTGAACGGCTGGTCTTCCGCGGGCTCGATCTGCATTTCGACGGTGATGCCGATCTCGTGCAGGCCCTGCGCGTTGGTTCCCTGATAGGTGTAGACCTGTTTGGCGATGAGCTTGCCGAAGGGCATGTCCATCGTGACGTCGTTACTCCAGGTGTCTCCCTGGTCGACGGGCTTTTCGGGGAGATGAAACGCCGACTGCGTCATCATCTGCCGGAGACCTTCTTCGCTGGTCATGGACTGCATCATGGCGGCGCCCGGGATCTTCTGCATTTGCTCCAGGACGCCCGCGGGGACCTGAATGTCGGAGAGTTTGCCGGTGGGGGAGATGTTCATCGTGAAGGGCTTGCCGATGAGCGCCCCCATGACATCGGAGTAGCCGGGAGGAGCGGAGGGGTTTTCGGCCTTTTCGGAGTCGAACGAGAACTCCTGATTGACCGGTGCGGGCATCGACATCGACATGCGGACCTGCTTGATTTCCTGCCGGGCCTTGGCAGTTCCCTCACTGTTCACCGACTCGATGTGAGTTTCGGTGACCATGGTTTGCTTCATGGAGTTGCGGATTTCCTGTCCCTGCACCCTGGCATTGGAGTTCATCTCCTGCTCGATCTGGATCCGATTGGTTTCTCCCTGTTTGTGTTTGAGTCGCAGTGTGACCGCGGCGTCGGACGAGCTGGCGGTGAGAGTGGCGACCGACAGAGCGGCCAGCACACAGAAGGCGGGAATCCTGCACAACGGAACCATGGTCGTTCCCTCGGATGTGACGAAGAGGTTGGAGATTCGCAGGGGACGATTATATGCGAGGGAGCGGGGAAAACACGCCCGTTCCGGAGAGTGGCACGGATTGCGTGTCAACATCGGGCAGGGGCGAAGTGTGTCTCCGCCGGATCCTGAACGATCACTGCGCAACGCCAGTGCTCGCGGCGTTGCGGATGCCTGCGCGGGGAGCTTCGTGACTGCGCGAGTGGGTGCCGGTAACCTGCCGGTCAGCTCATGATGTCCCAGATGGGCATGGCTCCCTCGACACCAACGAGCTTGTGGTCGAGACCGCCGTAGAAGTACGTCAGCCGGTTGGGGTCGAGGCCCATCTGGTGCAGGATGGTGGCGTGCATGTGCTTGACATGGAGGGGGTTGTCGACGGCACGTGAGCCGAGTTCGTCGGTTGCGCCATAGCTGATTCCCCCTTTGATGCCGCCGCCGGCCATCCAGGTGGTGAAGCCGAAGGAGTTGTGATCCCGACCGGTCCCCTTGGCGTACTCGGCGGTAGGCTGCCGACCGAATTCGCCTCCCCAGACGACGAGGGTCGAGTCGAGGAGCCCGCGCTGCCGCAGGTCGGTCAGCAGGGCGTGAATAGGCTGGTCGGTTGCTCCGGCATGTTTGTTGTGGTTGTGCTCGAGGTCGCCGTGAGCATCCCAGTTGGCATCGTTGTGATTGCCACCGGAGTAGATCTGGATGAAACGGACACCGCGTTCGACGAGCCGCCGCGCGAGCAGGCACTGACGTCCGAAGTAAGCGGTGCGTTCGTTATCGAGGCCGTACAGCTTCTGGGTGTGCTCGGCTTCTTCGGCGAGGTCGACTGCTTCGGGGGCGTGCTGCTGCATTTTGAAGGCAAGTTCGTAGCTTGCGATGCGGGCTGCGAGATCGCTGTTGTGTGGTCGGGTGGCGGCATGCTGCTCGTTGTAGTCGCGGAGAGAATCGAGCAGACGCCGCTGAGCGGACATTGGTAACTGTTCGGTTGGCTGCAGGTCGAGAATCGGCTCTCCCCTGGAGCGCATGACCGTCGCCTGGAAGGTGGCGGGCATGAAGCCGCTGGACCAGTTTCTGGGTCCGGAGATCGGTCCTCCGGAGTGGTCGAGCATGACAACGAAGCCGGGGAGGTTTTCGTTCTCGGTGCCGAGTCCGTAATTGACCCAGCTTCCCAGACAGGGGGAACCGCTGAGGATGCGACCGGAGTTCATCATCAGCAAAGCCGAGCCGTGGATGGGGGAGTCGGCCGTCATCGAATGCAGGAAGGCGATTTCGTCGACGTGTTTGGCGACGTTGGGGAAGAGGTCGCTGACCCACTTGCCACACTCGCCGTACTGTTTGAACTTCCAGCGGGGTTCGACGATTCGCCCTTCGTTCTTGTGTCCCCCGCGGCCGAAGGTTTTGACAGCGACGGTCTGGTTGTCGCGGCCGATCATCTCGGGCTTGTAGTCGAAGGTGTCCATGTGGCTGGGGCCGCCGTACATGAACAGGAAGATGCAGGCTTTGGCCCTGGCATCATGGTGAGGCGGGCGGGGTGCGAGGGGGTTGTCGAACGGGAGGGTCGCTTCGTTCGCGTCGGCGTGGCGGGCAAAGAAGTCGTTGCCGAGCATGCCGGCGAGTGCGGTTCCGGTGAATCCGCCTCCGGCTTCCCAGAGGAACTCCCGACGAGTACGGCCGCAGAAGTTGTTATGAGAAGTCGACATCACCCGGTTCCCCCAGCTGGCATCGTTTGCGTCAGAGAAAGGAGTCATTCCACCGTAGGCGATCGGATCCATCAACGCAAGGGTAAATGAAGTTTCCTAAGAATGTCGCTTGGGTGTGGGGCCAGCCGATGAGTGAGGACGGCTGGGCCGGAGAGTTCGGCAGTGTCTCGGGAGGAGCGAGATGAAGTCACCGATTGTCGCCGGCTGAGGTTGGCCAGTGTGATCTGAAGATGGGTGGCAGGTCCGTCTTGCCGGGGTTTGGGGGTTTTGCGAAGATTCCGACGGAAGGGTTTTCCGTTGTGCTGAATTTTCCAGAGGTTAGAGCGTCGCGGTGAGTGCGGCGCGGTGCCGGAGAGGATCACGGATGCACGGTCTCCGTTCTGTCGCGGTTGCAGCCGCGCTTCTGAGTGTTGTCGGCCTGGCCGGCTGTTTCTCTTCATCGAACTCGGGGTCGAGCACGTCGACGCGGCGTGCTGCGGGGTCCGGCGAGAACGGAGGTGTGAGCGGCGGGTTCGAGTTGTCGGAGACTGCGGTCGAAGCGGCGAAGCGTTATGACGAGCTGGCAGAGAAGTATCCCGATGTGCCGCGGGTGGAGCTGACCACAGAACTGGATGGCGTGAAGATTCGCCGGTTTGCTCCCAAGGGAGTCGACTTTTCGGTGCAAGGTGAAGTGCCCGCCGATGTTGGGAATGACTACGCCCGGGAGAATCCTGCGGAACCGGTGACGGGGGGTCGCATCACGGTGCGGTTCAATGCCGAGCCGAAGACGCTCAACCCGATTACCGAGACGTCGGCGTATCAAAGTTACATCCAGCAGTACACGCACGATGCGCTGGCGGAACTGAATCCCGAGACGCTGGAGTACGAGCCGAAGCTGGCGGAGCGGTGGGTGATTGAAGACTCCGTGCGGCTGGCGGCGGACTGTCCCGGCTGGGAGCGTCAGGTGGCGGTGGAGGGTGGGACTCCGGCGGCCACGGCGGTCGCCA
>CAZUXX010000137.1:0-8132 GCA_964624215.1 uncultured Planctomycetaceae bacterium | reverse complement strand
CGCCCCCCACCCAGACATCCGAACCAATCGTGATCGGCTTCCCGAACTCCTGCTGGCGACGCAGCGAGGCTTCCATCGGATGCGTCGCGGTGTAAATCTGCACCGCCGGACCGAAGAAGCTGAAGTCACCAATCTTCACCTCGCACACATCGAGCACAACACAGTTGAAGTTGAAGTAGACCCGCTCACCAAGATGAATGTTGCTGCCGTAGTCGCAGAAAAACGGAGGTTGCATCCTGACCGAATCTCCACCGCTGCCAAACAGTTCTGCCAGGATGCGGCGACGAACCTCCTGATCGCGCTCCCGGGTCGAGTTGAGCTCATGGCACAGATCTCTCGCTCGCTCCCTCGCCTGCACCAGTTCGCGATCAAGCGGGTCATACAACTCACCCGCCAGCATCTTCTCCTGCTCGGACGGCATGGTCGGTCCTTTCAGGATTCGTGAACGTCACCCTCACCATCGAGGGCAAGCAAGGCCCGGCGGAGGGGACAATCCTCTGGCACCCGATCGCCCCGCCGATAGCATTCCAGCAATTCGTGCGATCGTCGTGCCAGCATCCGCCGCACCTCGCGGCGCTTCCCCCTGACCCGCGGAATCACCAACGCGTCATAGCCGGTCGTCTGGTGTCTCATCCAGGCAATCACGGCAGCCTCCGCCCTTTGCTCGACCGGGATTCGCTTCGTTCTGGCGACCGTTCCACTGCCAACCGGTGTGGCGTGATCGGTGACGACCCGCGCCAGGCGCTGGCACAGTTCCCCATACTCCGGATGGAAGTCGAGAAAGGTCACGACCGCCTCGAAGAAATCCTCGACGTACCCGGCTTGAGCATTCTCGCGGCGGCGCGCCTCGGCTGCCCGGCGTTTCGCGTACCGCTCGGTCGACCGCTCGGCTTCAAGTTCGGCACGAAGGCGGTCAATCGTCGCCGCCGGCGCCCACACGCCTCGCGAGAAGACTCTCCGGCCTTTCTTCTCGTGAACAATCCAGTGGTCGCCCGCCGCCTTCACGCGACGGGTCAGGGCAGCATCGCCGGGCGGAAGCAGCTCCCACCCCTCGGGTACAGTCAGGATCTGCCCATTGGACGCACGGACGGTTTTCCCGGTTGGTCCGGGTGCATACGCTTCACTGCTCACGTCTCGTTCGCTTCCTTGTCTTCCTTGGACGAACAGCTCCCGCTCAGCGTCTCAACCGGGCCGCAGAGGCTCCTCCGACCCGTTGACGTTCTCTCGCCCTCACTACGAACGAGCGGCCGTTCTCGTCGAGTTTCTCACGATCAATGAGTCGCACCCCCATCCCGGCGATGACATTCCGCCAGCGAGTCGGGGCAGCTTGCACTCTCATCGGCAGAGCGGCCCGGCCATCTGCCCCGATTCGCCTGCGACTTCGCAATCGTTCACTCACTTACACCAGCCGCCACCGCACCTGCCGCAGCACGGCATGCCGATGCTCGGCCATCTTCTCGTACCACACGCTCAGCAGACTTCCGTCTGAAAGCTGGACTGTCGACGGATACCCCAGGTCGGTCGACGTCGCATCGTCTGAAATCGTCAGCGGGTCAGACCACGTCCGCCCCTCATCCACACTGATGCGGGCCAGATTCCCGACCGGATCCCGACGGTGACCGTAACTCATCAGCAGTCGGCCATCCGCCAGTCGCAGCAGATGCGAGGGGAACCCCCACACGCCGATCGAATGAGGCACCGACCATGTCCGACCTCCATCCTCCGACTCGGTCTGCAAGGTCTCATGCCGATTCGCAGTGTTGTGATTGCGGATCTGCGCGATCAGCCGACCGGAGGGAGCCTCAACCGCATGCAACTCATGATACTGATTCGCATCATCCCCCTCGCGCGTCGGAATCTCGGCCAGTCATTCCCAGCTCGCCCCGTCATCTCCCGATACCGCCACTCCGATTCGCGGAGTCTCGCGCCACAGCTGCTTGCCCGCGTACAGGATCCGACCGTCACTCAAAGCGATCGGCCCGTGCGGACTGTTCACCAGACAGTCGTACCGCGTCGACCACGTCTTCCCGCCATCAGTCGATCGCAGCATCCACGTCCCCAACTCCACCCGGCGTTCCTTCTCCGGCAGCCGGTTGTGTGCTGCCAGCCACCGGCTGAGTTTCTCCTCAGGCCAGTTCCCCTCACGTTCGGCCCGCTGCAGAATCGGCTCATATGCCAGCGACGTGAACGTCGTTACCAGCAAGGCCCCTCCGGGAGTCTCCAGCACACCCGCATCACGATCGTCGATCGCCGAGTCCAGCAAGACCCGCGGCCACGTCCAGGTATCCCCCTCATCAGCCGACGTCATGCAGTGCACCTGGCCAAACGGGCACACGTGAGCCTCACGCCCCCCCGACCACACCACAATCAGCTCTCCGCTCGACCGCCGGGCAATCGTCGGCCACCCGGCGTACAGCTCGAATTGCGGACTGATCACCCGCGGGTCAGAAACCCGCTCCATCGCCGCCCGACTGGCCCCCTCCTCAGCCCCACTCTCGCTGTGCAATGCAAACGCCGTCAGGCTGATGGCGGTCGTCCCCAGAAACTCGCGTCGTGTCACCATGATGTCTCCCGGCTGGCAAACGTAGTCACAAAACAGATTCGTTGAATGCAATCTGCCCTCGCCGTCACCCCCTCCCTGACCGACGTTCAACTCCCGACTCTCAACGACTTGGATTCTCGTACCACACCACCCCCAACTGGTCCCGCTCCTCACAGGTGAGCAGATCAAGGTCCCCATCGCCATCGAGATCGGCCAACTGCAGCAGGTCGAACTTGATTCCCGTCCCCGCATCATCACCGCTGATCGGCCTGAACTCCCACTCTCCGCCACGGCGATCCAGCAGATAAACCCCGTGCTTCCCGTCGGCGTGTTCGCACGACACCGCCAGCTCATCGACTCCATCCAGATCGAAGTCGGCCGCGACAACGCTTTTCCCCCGGCCAACCCCGTCCGGAAACGCAATCCGTTCGACCTCCCGGGACTTCATGTCCCCATGGACTCGTTCAAACGACAGAATCCCGCTCCGCGATGTCGCTGCGTGAATGAACATCGCCGACTCCGTGCGTTGCAACGCGGCGAACATCACCTCCACATCGTTCGCCCCGATCAAATGCGACCGCCATGTCTCACCCCGCGCTGCGACCATTGAGCCGGGATTCTCAAGCCAGCGGCAGCCCCGCTGTTTCCCCCGCCGGTCCGTGAGCAGCACATCGACGTCGCCATCACCATCCATGTCTTCGGCAATCAGCGACATGATCCACCCCGCCTCCGAGAGCCGGTGCCACGTCCACTCCGAGAGCTTCCGCGGTTCGGGAGGCGACTTTAGCCAGCCAACCTCGGCTCCCTCTCCCTTCGAGCCAATGACCAGGTCCGTACCGTTGCGCCCGTCAATCTCCAGCGGCAGGCAGAACATCCACTGCCCGCGTCCCTCCAGCACCGGAACCGCTTCCGTTACCCATGCGGCCTCATCAAACCGTCGCTCCTCCTCGGGAGCCCAGTGCACGTACACACTCTGCGTTCTCCCCTCACAGCAACTCACCACATCCACCTGACCATCCCCGTCGAGATCGACGAGAACGGCATCTTCTGCAGACCGCACCCGCCCGACGGTCACAGCCGTCCATTCCTCCCTCACGTCGCCCGAAGGCCGTCGATACAGGCGGATGACGCCCCCTTCTTCCCAGCCGGTCACCAGTTCCCGAACCTGGCCCGACTCATCCAGCAGCAGGCGGACTCCGTCGGCTCCCTGCGACGAGGCATCAATCGTGTGTCGCCGCCAGACAGATTCCGCGCCGAACGTCGTTGCACTCGGCACGAACAGCCAGAGAAAAGACAGGCACCATCGGCAAACAAGAAGTGTCACCGTCCGCCCGACTCCCGCGCCGCACAGCCAACCGGGCATGGAACACTCTCCCCGACAGCACAAGAGTTGTCCGACAACCAGCGTCTCGCCAGACAGAGAGTGTCCGGATTGCAAACAGTCTCCTCAAGTCTGCACGGCTTCCGGGCCCGTTCGACCCCGATCCGCTCACGTCTTCTCGGGAGGAATCGAAGATCTCTCCTCGCGCTCAATAGCGTCCTTGTCACCGGCGGCCGGAGCATCCACCTGCTGCAGCTGCTCCAGATACGCTTCCTGGACCAGCAGACTCCGCGTCTTCCGGATCGCCACGTGAATCCCGTCCACCTGCAGCGTATCTCCACCGTGAGGCGGATGCCCCAGTTGTTCCACAATCCAGTCGCTCAACGTATACATCGGCTTGTCACCCACCGGCTTCAGCTTCATCCCGGTCGTTACCGTCAGTTGAGTCAGCGAAACAAACCCGCCGGCAATCCAGCCATCCCCCGCTCGGATCAGATGAGAGGGCATCCGGTCCATCTCATCATGAATCTCACCGACCAGTTCCTCGATAATGTCCTCCAGCGTGACCATCCCGATCGTCGTGCTGTTCCCCTCCCGCACCAGCCCGATGTGATTGCGGTCCCGCATCAGATGCTCCAGACAATCCGCCACCGACATCTCGGCATCGAACTTCGGCAGTTCACGAATCAGATTGCGGAACGACGGGTTATGCGGTGACGTCCGCAACGTCGCCACAATGTCCTTGAAGTTCACATACCCGATGATCCGTTGCGGATTCCCCGCCTCTTCCGTCACGGGATATCGCGTGTGCATCCCCTGATGGGCCGCAACCAGCGCATCCAGCAGGGTCTGGTCGGCAACCAGCATGTCGATGAACTCGGTCGGCAGCATAATCCGCCGGATCGTCGTCGTTGCCAGCCGCGACGCACTGATAATGATCCCCTCCTCCCGTTCGCCGATCAGCCGCGTCACGCGGGCCAAAGCAGCCGCCCCGTGAAGCTCCTCAATCGCCGCTTCCCCCTCCGATTCCTTGGCCCCCGCCACTCCCGACCTGGTTCCCCAGGCCATGATCCAGCCGACGGACTTCTCCAGAAACCACACCGCCGGCCACACACTCCAGGTAAACCACTCCATCGCCGGGGACATCACCAGGCAGACCCGTTCCTTGTTGCGGAGCGCAAACACCTTCGGAACAAGCTCCCCCACAACAATGGTCACCACCGTCAGCGGAGCCACCACGATGCCCACCGCCAGCAATTGCGACACCCCTGCCGAGACCCCCCGGTCTCGCAGCACCGGCTCCAGCGACTCCGAGGCTCCCGCTCCTCCCGTCGCCGCAGCGATCGCCCCTACCAGCGTGATCCCCAGCTGGACCACCGCCAGGCTCCCCTCAATGTTCTGCTTCATCCGCAGAGCCGACGCAGCCCCGCGGCGTCCCCCCTCCACCAGGGCGTGCAAACGTCCCTCACCGATCGACGCCAGGGCAATCTCGTAAGCGGCAAACAGGCTGTTCAGGCCGATCATCACCGCCATGACGATCAGCTCCATCGTCCACATGCCTCACCGCCTCTTCGGGTACCTGTCCCGCCCCGCAGTTCGGTTCGCCACAGCAGCAACGGCGACGGGTCTCGGGCGCGACTTCCCCCCGCACCGTGTCACCGCACGGTAGTTCCCGCTGCAGCAGACCCGCAAGCGGCGAATCCTGCAGGCCGCTGGAGGACCCTCAACTCCAGCTACCCCCCGGATCGCGCCCCCCGACAACCGCTACAGATTGACTAACCGGTATCCGGACGGGCAGCCACCGCGATTCACGAACAAACCGACCAACTCGTCGAACCTTTCGACACAAGCCTGCCGATCCCTTTGGGCAGGTGGACCCGCACGTCTCGTGAGTGGTGACCTTCCTGGACGTCCCCGTTCGGCGACCCACGACGCGGAAACATTCAGAGGAAGCGATCCCTCGGAACCCGGATTAAGTCAGGAGACCTCAAGATGAAGTGGATGACTTTGACCGCCGCAGTGGTGCTCTTCGGTAGCATCAGCTCGGCAGACGCTGGCCTGTTCGACTGTTGTCGCAAGAAGGCCCCCGTCGCAACCTGCTGTGAGTGTGCACCGACCTGTGCCGCTCCCTGCGATCCCTGCTGTGCTGCACCCAGCTGCTGTGCTCCGGCTTGTGTCGCTCCCGCCCCTGAATGCTGCTGTGCTCCCGTCTCCTGCTGCGACAGCCACTGCCATCGTGGTTGCGGCGGGCTCCGGGGCTGGTTCAAGAAGATGCGGGCTCGCTGCAGCCTGAAGCGTCGCTGCGGACATCACCACCACAATGTCTGCTGCGAAGTTCCTTGCACCCCGGATTGCTGTGCTCCGGCTCCGTGTGCACCGGCCTGTGCCGCTCCGGCACCCTGTGCTCCGACCTGTGCAGCTCCGTCCTGTGCCGCTCCGGCGTACTGCAACTGATCTGAACGGTAACAACGCCTCCTGACGGCCCGTCCCCTCGGGCCTTCGGGAGAGAATGCTCGGCCCGGGAGAGCACCCCACTCTCCCGGGCTTTTTTCGTTGACACACTCAACACTCAGCCAGTCGCCAGACACGCCTCGCCCGGACTCCCTCCCAAGCTGGCGACTCCACGCGCACGTCACCGACCGCTGAACGCACCGTCCGACCCCTGGACTGTCCCCGATCGCCGCGCAGGATTCACCTGGATCATCTGCGCCCGCGTCGGGCTGTAGCTCGCTCCCGGGCCGTCCTGATAGGCAAAGCTCGCCTTGTTCTGCCCCAGCCCTTTCAGGGTGAACAGCTTCTTTGATTCATCGTAGCTCAGCGTGTCGGCATTCCCCTGGAACAGCCGCCCTTCGAGCTCCACCCGATGGTGCTTGCCGACCGCCAGCAGTTGCACAAAGTCGCGGTCCCGCCCCTCCCAGGGATGCAGCGTGATCTGCAGTTCATCGCAACCCAGGTACACCGCGTTCCGCGAGCTTTCGGTATCCCGCGACAGATCATCACGGCGAAAGACCTGGAGCGCCCGCTCAACCGGCGCGTACAGGATCTGCACCCGATCACTCAGCGTCCCCTGACGCTTCAGAAAGTTCCCTCTCAGCTCACCGTCAAACCGAACGTTCGTGTACTCCCACACCAGCTGCTCCGACTCCGCCGGCTGATTCGCCGCAACTGTCGAATCCGGCTTGGTATCGACTCGTCGCGTCTGACCCTTCTGCCATCCGTCGAAGACCCCCGGACCCTGTGCGCTGAACTCGCCCGTCTTGTACGACAGCTCAAACTCGCTGACCCGCCCCTTCGTCACCCCGATGATCTCCTCGTCCCACTGATAGACCCCCAGTTCGACACCGTTCTCGCACTTGAGCGTCTCGATCGACAGATCCGCCAGGTCCGGCTTCTCCGCACAAAAGTCGATGCGACGGTTCAGACTCACCGTCATCAGGTCACATCGCATCACGTTATCTTCCATCCGTGCGGTGACCCCTTCCTGAAACTCCGCCTCCAGCCCGTCGAACACCATCTCGCGCCGCCACCGCAAATCCAGTTGCCCGGGGACCTCGAGCTCATCACCGGTGACCGACCGCGATACCGGAATCTGCATCAGCCCCGCACCCAGCACCCGCGCCGTGTTGAGAGGACGGTCAAACAGCATCTCGTCCCCTTCGATATGAAACGCTCCCCGCCGCAGATGAGCCGGGCTCCCCCGCAGATGCAGCGTCTGATCCACCCCTCCATCGTTGAGCAAATGCAGCCGGCTGCCGCTCACTCCCATCCGCTCGACTTCCGAGCTGCGAGCCTGCTCCAGCCCCTGGTCATCCTCCGCCTGGGCCGCCTCGAACTCCCCTTCAGCCACGAGCTCGGCAACGTCCACCCGCTCGCTCGCCGGATCGTACACCGCCCGCACATCGATCCGCTCAGAACGGATAAACCACGGCAGCTGTTCTCGACCAGACGCCGGACTCGCCTCGCCCTCCCGGGAGCCCGCTGGCATCGCGCTCCCCAGACCCCCGCCGCCCGAACTCTCTCCGGGGATCTCACCCGGCTCGAACAGACAGTCGAGTTGCTCCGTCCGGACACGGAACCCGCGGCCCGCCATCGCCACGTTCCCCTCGGCCAGCACCCGCTTCAATGGCGGCAGCCCCTCCTTCCTGTCCGACGGCAGCTCTCGCAATGGAGCATGACTCCGCGCACTCTCCGCCGAGTCGATCTCCAGCAGTGACCGTGCGTTCGACGCCTCCACCCACAACCGCAGGCGGTCACACAAAATGCCGTACT
>CAZUXX010000136.1:6402-8192 GCA_964624215.1 uncultured Planctomycetaceae bacterium | reverse complement strand
TGGTCGGGGCCGGTGTCAGCCGTTGCCGTGATGAGGGTGTAGTGCAGTCGGTCGGCATCGAGGCGGGAGGTGAGGGCATCGATGTTGTCGCACGTGAGATGGATGTCGATGCCGCTGCCCCAGCGGACGTCCTCCCTCAGCGTGCTGCCGGTGAGACGCGGGTGAAAGTCTTCGAGTCGGAGGAGCATCTGCCGTGCGAACAGCCGCATTTCGCGGAGGTTGTCGAACCTGGCATCGCCTTCGTAGATCCAGGCGGCGCGGTTGATTTCGTCGCGGATCTCTGCGTCGGAGGGGAGATCGGCCGGTTTGACACGGCCCCGGTGGAGTCGGCGAGCGGCTCTGAGTTTGGCGCGGGAGTACTCCGTCTCGTTGCGGGAGTACATCAGGCGGGCGGCTTCGCACGTGATCTGCCGCCGCAGCTTTTCGTTCGGCATGAGAGGGTGCGTCGGTTTTGAGCCCATTCAGGCGACGCGTCGGGCGCCGCAATCGTAGGACGGTTCGACAGTCGGGACAAGCACCCGGTTGAGCGTGACCGAGTGCTGGCAGGCGGTGGTCTGCCGCGTGAGGAACCGTTCATGGGGCGTGGGGGGATGGTACCTTCCGAATGGTGAAGAGGTCGGGAAGAGGGCTCAGTCGAGCCCGTGTTTTTTGAGTTTGCTGAAGTAAGTGCTGCGGGGCATGCCGAGCAGACGTGCGGCGCGGGCCTTGTTGCCGCCGCACTGCCGGAGAGCGTGCAAGAGAAGCTCCCGTTCGTCGTCGGAACCGGCGACCAGCGGGGTTGTCCCGGCCATGGCAACGGCGAGTGCGGGGTCGATTTCATTCTGCGGCAGCGCGGAAGGATCCAGATCCCTTGCGAGTGAGGGGGGCGTTGAACGGAGAGATCTGCCGGGAGCTTCCCGCTGTTGCTCAACCTCTCCCGTGCGGACGGAGGCGGGGAGATCGGCTGCGGTAATCTGCTCTCCTTCGGCGAGAACGACGGCGCGTTCGACGACGTTTTCGAGTTCGCGAATGTTTCCCGGCCAGTCGTAGGCAAGCAGGGCTTCGATGGCATCCTCGCCGAAGTGGGAGACCTGTTTGCCGGTGCGTTCGGTGGCGACTTTGAGGAAGTGGAAGGCGAGTTCGACGATGTCGTCGCCGCGCTCGCGCAGCGGGGGGAGCTGAACGCTGATGACGTTCAGACGGTAGTAAAGGTCTTCTCGGAAGCGACCTTCACGGATGAACTGTTCGAGGTTCCGGTGGGTGGCGGCGATGAGCCGCACGTCGACGGGGATACTGCGTCCGGAGCCGACCGGCTCGATCATGCGTTCCTGCAGGACGCGGAGAAGCTTGACCTGCGTCTCGAGGGGGACATCGCCGATCTCGTCGAGGAAGAGCGTGCCTCCATCGGCCATCTGGAAGCGGCCGATCTTGTCCTGCCGGGCGTCGGTAAACGCCCCGCGGACGTGACCGAACAGTTCGCTTTCGAGGACGCCGGGGGCGAGTGCGGCACAGTGGATCGTGACGAGCGGCCCGTTGCGGCGGCTGCTGTTTTCGTGGATGGCGCGGGTGAGCAACTCTTTGCCGGTCCCGCTTTCGCCGCGAATCAGTACTGAGGCATCTGTCGGAGCAGTTTTGCGGACGGTTTCCAGAACGACCTGAATGGCGGGGCTTTTGCCGAGAATCCGTGGTGCGGTGAACTGATGCTCCCGGGGTTCCACCGACTCGGCGGTGCGGTCGCGCATCCGGAGTTGCCGTTCCAGGACTTCAATCCGCCGCTGCTGTTGTTCGATCTCGTCATCGCGGGCGTGCAA
>CAZUXX010000136.1:3726-6392 GCA_964624215.1 uncultured Planctomycetaceae bacterium | reverse complement strand
AAGTCTGCGGTGAGCTGTGCCAGGTGGGTGGTGCGGCTTTCGAGTTCGTCGTTGAGTTGGGCGAGGTCCTGATTGAGACGAGAGAGATCCTCGTGGACGCGGCCAAAGTGCAGGGTGACTCCGGCGATGCGACTCATGGCTGTGAGGAAGGAGACGTCTTCGGCGTTGTAGCCGGTGCCTTCGAGTTTGCCGCCGAGAACGACCAGTCCGGCCAGTTTGCCGTCGACGTCGAGTCCGTGAATGAGTTCGGCATCGAGCGAGCGCATCTGCTGCTGAACGGGCGAGGTTCCGCTGCGGATGCGCTGCAGCGACAGTCCGGAGGTGAGGGTTTCGACAAAGTCCCGCGTGGTTTCGATGCGGGTGGGGAAGGAGGCGCCTCCCGAGGAGGAGAGCAGGCGGAACTCGCGAGTTTCTCCGGAGCGGAGGTAAATGGCTCCGCGGTCGGCCTGGAGGACCTCACGGCAGGAATCGAGCATGCGATCGGCGAGTGTCTGGCGGTCGAGCAGTCCCGAGACCGCCTGGTTCATGCGTCGCAGTGCCTTGTCGAGCGGGTACTTCTCGCGAAAGAACTCGCGGTCGACAGAACCTTGCAGGCGGTCCCGCAGCCAGAGCAGCATCATCACCGCCACGACAAGGATCACGAACATCAGCAGCGGTTGCCCGAGCATGCCGGCGTCGCGGCGGATGAGGGCCAGGGCGCCGAAGGTGACCAGGATACTGAACAGCAGGCTGATCGCCCACGTGACGCAGTAGTAGACGACGCCGCGGCTGAGTACCTGATTGATGAGCATCAGTCGATAACGGACGACGCCGATGGCATAGGCGATGGTGAACAGCAGGCTGGCCAGGAAGAGGGGGACCTGGTTGGCTCCGAACGCGAATTCGGTGGGGCGCACGTAGGCGAGTCCGAGTGCGAAGCCGAGCGGGAGAGTCGCCGCCAGTGCGGCAAGCAGGATCCAGCGAACCTGTTCGTGTTCGTAGCGCCGCTGACTTTTGCTGTAGCTCTGGATGAGAGCGACGACGGCAAAGAGAAAGTAGACGGCCGAGACGGCGAGATAGAGGTTGATGCCGAACCCGACGGAGGGGAGGACGCGGGAGAATTTCGCGACCAGGGCACGTTCGAGAGTTTCGGCGAGCGGGCCGGCACCGAAGTCCTGTGACAGCCAGAAACTGAGGCCGGAGACGGTGACCGCTGCGATGGCGACCAGGAGGGGGAGGAAGTAAATCCCCGTCAACACCAGTCTCGGGGCCCGGAGCATGATGCCCCGGGGGCTGGGGAAGACAAGAAAGAAGTGCAGGAGAACTGCCGGCAGCAGGATGGCCGCGGTTGCGAAACAGGTGAGCAGCCAGAGGTTTCCGAAAATGACCCACCAGTGGCTGCCGCCGATGAATGCGACCATCGCCACCAGCGACATCAGCAGGAATGTTCTTGTTGATCGATCGTAAGGCCTTTGCCAGAAAGCGACTGCGGCAACCAGCGTGACGACCAGCTGGAGGACGAACCAGACGATCGACAAAAGCAGAGGGGCGAAGGGCTGGGGTTGCAGAGGAACCCAGCCGGTGAGCAGAGCCCCGGTTTCGGGGCGGAGAAACCAGACCTTGACGTATCGTCCGCCGTCTTCGACATGCACGAGGGTCAGGGTCGATTTGGGATCGAGTGATTCACTGGGGTCGGAGCCGGCGGTCAGCGTGGCGCCGGGTTCGAGTGATCTCGTTCGCAGATCGACAATGGCCTGCGAGTAGTCGTGAAAGGACTGGATGCGGTGCCCGGCGACCCGGATGAGGAAGTCTCCGGCGGCGGGAGTTTCGCCTTTGCAGGGTCCGATGCCCTCGCTTGAGCGGATCTGCAGGCCGCTCTCGGAAGCGGAAAAATCATTGGTGAGCAGGCATCGGATGTGAAGATCGGGGGTTGAGGCAACGTAGCCGATGGTGAGGACGGAGTAGACAATGCAGCATCCCGAGAGGACGGCGAAGACGGCGCGCGTCGCCTGGAGCGGCTGCATTTGGAAACCTTTGCACAGTACTTACGGCGCCGATTGTTGCTTGGTTACAGCGCCGAAACGGGTGTTGATGGTGGCGAGTCTATCGGCGCCGAAGTGACGATGCGAGAGAATTTCGCCACAAGTGTCGGTGATTAGGGGTGTTTCAAGTGCCGACTGGCTGTTCGGCGCGGATTGGCACGCGGGGTGCATGTTGCTGGTGTCAACCTGACCTTTGGCGACCCCTTCACAGGAAAGCAAGTCGCAGCGTCCTGGCCCTGAGAGAGCAGTCCGACCCACTCTGCTCGCTTCAGACCCACCCCACTCCACGAGCCGCCGGGACGCTCGATTTTCCTGTCAAGGGGTCGCTTGCTGCGCGGACGAATCTTACGCGAGGTGGAGTGGCTCCGCGGCAGCGAACCGTCTGACTTCTTATTCGACGGTCTTTCTGGCGGCAGTCGCCGCGTTCCTGGGTGGTTTGTCGACTCGCGCTGCGGCAATGTGCCCGTGTGTGTGGACGTATGGGCTGCAGTATACCGTCGCGGAGGTGGTGGTTTGAGGCTGCCTGACGTTGCGCGAAGAAGTTGTTGAGTTGTGTTGTTCTCAGGGTGCAGAGTTGCCTTGACGAGTCTGGCAGAGCCTCCATAATGTTGCCCTGCAGGGGTCAGTGACCTCTCGAACGCGGGT
>CAZUXX010000136.1:0-3716 GCA_964624215.1 uncultured Planctomycetaceae bacterium | reverse complement strand
GCACCACGTTGCCATCGTGGTTGTCGAGGGTTCGAATCCCTTCACCCGCTCTTTGCCTGAAGCAGTAGATTGTGATCCTCGCCGCGTTGCTTGCCGGCTGGTCCCGCTGCGATCGTCATAGTGGCCGAGCCGGCTGACGGGCGCCGCCGCGCTTTTCGGGGTCAAACGCTTGAGCACCCGGCTGGTGCGTCATAACATCGCCCGCTTCTAACAGATGGCTTTGCGGCGTTGCGCCGCGAATTCGGACCTGAACGCCTTGAGGATGTGCCACCGTGGCTGAGAACGAAGTTGCTTCCGATGAAACCACGGCCGATGCGACTGCAACCGCGGAGACGGAAGCGCCGGAAATGGAACCGCAGATCGCCGTTGAGGCTGCTGGTCCGTGCAAGAAGCACGTGAAGATCACCGTCCCGCGTGCGGAGATTGATCGCATCCTGGACAGCCAGGTAGAGGAGTTTGTGGGGGAGGCGGTGGTTCCGGGCTTCCGGCCGGGCCATGTGCCTGATGCCCTCGTCCGCAAGCGCTTCCGTACGGAGCTGTCAGACCGGGTGAAGCAGCGGGTGCTGATGCTCAGCCTGGAGCAGATTGCCCAGAGCGATGAAGTCGAGCCGATCAACGAGCCGACGCTCGATATCGAGGGGATCCAGATTCCCGAGGAAGGGGATTTCACGTTCGAGTTCGACGTCGAAGTGCGGCCCGAGTTTGATCTTCCCGACTACAAGGGGTTGAAGATCAACCGGTTCGTGCGGGAGGTGACGGACGAGGACGTCGAGTCGTACACGGCCGAGTTCCTCGAGCAGTATGCTCACTTGGTCCCGGTGGATGAACCGGCCCAGACCGGGGACTCGGTGATCGTCGACGTCGAGTTCACGCACAATGGCGAGCGGCTGCGTTCGTTTGAGGAACTGACGCTGCGGCTGCGTCCGGTGCTGCGGTTCCACGATGCGGAACTCGAAGGCTTTGACAAGCTGATGGAGGGGGTTACCGCCGACGAGACGCGCGAGGCGGACCTGACCATCTCGATGGAATCGGACCAGATCGCGATGCGGGGCGAGACGGTCCATGCAGTCTTCAAGGTGCTGGATGTCAAGCGGCCGGAAGCTCCCGAGCTGAACGAAGAGTTTCTGGAACGGATCGGCGTCGAGAGCGTCGACGAACTGAAGGAACAGTTCCGGACGATGCTGGAGCGACAGATCCAGTACGAGCAGCGGCAGTCGACCCGGGAGCAGGTGCTGGAGAAGATCCTGCAGTCGGCTGACTGGGACCTTCCGGAAGATCTGCTGCGCAAGCAGGTGGAGAACGCCTTCCGCCGCGAGCTGCTGGAACTGCAGCAGGCCGGGTTCACGACGGCAGAGATTCGTGCCCGTGAAAGCCAGATGCGTCAGGAGTCTTTGACGACGACGCGGCGGAACCTCAAGCAACACTTCGTGCTCGACCGCATTGCGGAGGAAGAAGGGATCGAGGTGACGTCGACGGACATCGAGTCCGAGATCCTGATCATGGCGATGCAGTCGGGTGAGAATCCCCGCCGGGTCCGCTCGCGACTGATCAAGTCGGGGATGATCGAGAATCTCGAAGCCCAGATTCGTGAGCGAAAGGCGGTGGACGTCATTCTCGACCACGCGGAGTTTACCGACGTCGAGATGCCGCCGTTGTCTCAGCGGACTGTGGAGACCGTGAATCGCTTCGTCTGCGGCGAGAGTGTGGACGCGAGCAGCGCGACCGAGGACGAGGAAGAATGAGTGATTGGCCCTGAAACGAGGCTGGCTGACACTTGCAGCGGCCGCGAATTCCCGAGTGACGGGAGGTTCGCGGCCGCTTTTGTATGATGGGGGGCTGTTCGTCGCGACCATTGACCCATCCCGGACTCCGGAGAGATCTCTCATGTCGACAACGATCACCTGGCTGGGCCACTCCGCGTTCCAGATCGTCATCGACGGGACGACGCTGCTGATCGATCCGTTCCTGAGTGACAATCCCCGGGCGTCTGTTGCGGCGGAGGACTGCAACCCGGACGTCATTCTGCTGACGCACGGACACCAGGATCACGTTGGCGATACAGTCGAGCTGGCGCGACGGTGCGATGCGCTGGTGGTGGCGAACTTCGAAATCTGTCACTGGTTGCAGAAGCAGAAGGTGCAGTCGACGCACGCCATGCATCTTGGGGGTTCGCACCGGTTTGAATGGGGGAGGCTGAAGCTGACACTGGCGCATCACGGATCGATGCTTCCCGACGGGAGCTACGGCGGGAATCCGGCCGGTCTGCTGCTCGAAACGGCCGACGGAGTGATCTACCACGCGGGGGATACAGCGCTGTTTCTCGATATGCAGCTGATCGGTGAGGCGGGGATCGATGTGGCCCTGTTGCCCATCGGTGACAACTACACCATGGGGCCGGCCGACGCACTCCGGGCGGTGCAGTTGCTGCAGCCGCGGGTCGTGATCCCGATGCACTACGGAACCTGGCCACTGATCGATCAGGATGTGGATGCGTGGGCGGGACAGGTGGCGGACCAGACCGAGTCCGAACCGATTGTGCTGCAGCCGGGGGAGTCGTACGAGCTTTGAGGTCCTGCGCGGGGTAGCCGGTTGCGCCCTAACACTTTCGGTCACGAATGCGATACAAGGGCAATGCGGGTGATGCGACCGCGTGGAGCAACGAGCCTCTGTTCGTCCGATGCCAGTTGATCGGAAGCCGGTGCCTCCGGCCAAGGAGATGATGATGTATCGAGTTCTGGCCTGCCTTTCTGCCTTGATGATGATCGTCGCCGCGACAAGTGGCCGTGCTGATGACGACGTGGCCGCCATCGAGTCTGTCCACCTGAAGAACATCCGGCAGGTGACCCGGGGGCTGCCGCGGGCGGGAGAGGGTTACTTTTCACCGGACGGGAAGACGATCGTCTATCAGGCGTTTCCGGTGGGGTATCCGTTCTATCAGATCTACGTGCAGTCGCTTGAGAATGGTGTGCTGACGCGGATCAGTCCTGGCCGCGGGCGGACGACGTGCGCGTACTTCTCTCCTGATGGTCAGACGCTGCTGTACGCCTCGGCCCACACGCATCCGAATCTCGAAGGGATCGAGAAGGAGGCGCGGGATCTGGCCGCACAGGGAGGACGCCGGCGGTATGAGTGGGACTTTGACGAGGCGATGGAGATCTACCTCTGCCGGCCGGACGGGACGGAGCTTCGCCGGATCACTGATTCGCCCGGGTACGACGCCGAGGGGAGTTTCTCGCACGATGGCAAACAGATCGTGTTCACCTCGACCCGGGACGGCGACCCGGGCCTGTACATCATGGATGCCGACGGATCGAACGTGCGGCAACTGACGAACGTGGACGGATACGACGGGGGGCCGTTCTTCTCTCCGGACGATCGGTGGGTCGTCTTCCGCAGTGACCGGCAGCGGGAGCACATGCTGCAGATCTACATGATCTCGGTCGACGGCAAACACGAGGTGCAACTCACCGAGGACCTGAACACCGTCAACTGGGCGCCTTACTTTCACCCGTCGGGCAAGAAGATTATCTGGACGCGTGCCGACTATTCGCGTGGCCCGATGGGAGCGAATTTCGACCTGTTCACGATGGAGATCGAACTGGGAGAAACGACCGTCTCGCCCGGCTACGTCGAGCATATGACCGCACACGAAAAGGCAGACGAGTTGCCCGTCTTCAGCGCCTACGGATCTAAACTGTTTTGGACCTCCAGTCGCG
>CAZUXX010000135.1:0-8199 GCA_964624215.1 uncultured Planctomycetaceae bacterium | reverse complement strand
GTCGCGGTCGGGGACCATGTTGACCTCGGCCCCCGTGCGGCGGAAGACGACGACCTTCTGCACGCTCGGTGATTTCTCGAGCGATGCATCGACGTTGGCCTTGAGGGAGATTTCCTTGCCGCGGCGCCAGCCCCCATCGGCAGTGACAACGACTTTGGACTGGGCATCGTTGTTCCGGTCGGCGATCGCGTCGGCGGAGAAGCCCCCGAAAATGATTGAGTGGGTCGCACCGATGCGGGCGCACGCCAGCATGGCGATGGCCAGTTCCGGGACCATCGGCATGTAGAGCGTGACGCGATCCCCGGTCTGGACGCCGAGCTCCTTGAGCACGTTGGCAAACTTGCAGACCTCCTGATGAAGCTGCTGGTACGTCAACGTGCGGACATCGCCGGGTTCGCCTTCCCAGATGATGGCGGCCTGGTTGCGCCGCCAGGTGTTGAGATGCTGGTCGAGGCACTGGGCCGATGCGTTCAGTTTGCCTCCGACAAACCATTTGGTCTCGGGCATCTCCCCCTGGATGACGGACTCGAAGGGCTGATCCCAGTCGAGTTCGGTTTTTGCCAGTTCCCCCCAGAAGCCGGCAGGGTCGTCTTTCGCCTTCTGCCACATCTCCTGGTACTGCTGTTCCGACCGGATGTGGGCCTGTCTGAAGAACTCTTCGGACGGCGGGAACAGACGGTCTTCCTGGAGAACGGACTCAATGTTACGACTACTGGACATGTTCAATCGGCTATGAAGACTTGCGAGCGAAACTGCTACGCTGAATCAGACAGCGCACCCACGTTGAACCGGCGATGCTACGGGGGGCGCAGGGTGAGTTCAATCAACTGCGATGTGAGAGGTGGTGTGGTACTGGTTGGGAGAACTGCGAAAACGGGGCTGAGAGGGGAGGTTCGGGGGGCCAGTTGAGGACGAAGGCGACGACGGAATCCCGAAGGTGGCAGGGGGCCTGACGGGCTGTTCAGGGCTGTTGCCACGGGACAGCGCCGTAACGCTGGATCTGACGGCGCAGCTCGGCGGCCAGCTCACTGAAGACCTTCGGAGCCGACTGCGAGCGATCGTGCGTTTCGAGTGGATCCTCGGCGAGATTGTAGAGTTCGAGCGGCTGGTAGGGGCTGTTCTGCAGCAACTTCCAGTCGCCACGGCGGACGGCGTCAATTGTCTTCCCGCCGAACTGCCGGCCTCCCTCGCGGCGGTGGAAGAACCAGAGTTCGCGCAACGGGGGCTGCTGTTTGCCCTTCAGCGTCGGGAGGAAGCTGCGGCCATCGAGGCCTTCCGGAATGTCGATTCCGGCGGCTTCCATCAGCGTCGGGAGGATGTCCATGGACATGGCGGGGAAGTCGGTCGTTGCGGGCTCGATGTGCCCCGGCCAGCGAACGCAGGTGCAGACCTTGAGACCTCCTTCGTACATCGACCCTTTCCCGTCCCGAAGGGGGCCGTTGCGGGCACCGACGCTGGTCTGGCCGCCGTTGTCGGAGGAGAAGACGACGATCGTATTGTCGGCCTCGCCGGTTTCGTCGAGGCACGCGAGAACCTGGCCGATACCGTCATCAAGATGTTCGATGAGGGCGACGAGTTTCGCACGTTGCTCGGAGATGCCGGGCTCACGCTGGCGGACCTTGTTCAACCGGTCGTCCGGTGGCTGGATCGGAGTGTGGGGGGCGTTGTAGGCGAGATACAAAAAGAAGGGATTGTCGTCGCTGGCCGATTCCCGGGAGCGGAGATAGTCGCATGCCCAGGCGGTGAACAGGTCGGTGGCGTGCCCCCGGGGATCGATCACGTCGTCATTGCGGCGCATGTAATTGATGTCGTGGCGGCGATGGTGGTGGTAGTCGTCCATCATGTCGCCGAGAAAGCCGTGAAAGTGATGGAAGCCGCGTTCATTCGGTGTGTTGGGCGATTCGAGCCCGAGATGCCACTTGCCGATGAGTGCGGTGTGATAACCGGCCTGCTGCATGACGGAGGGGAGCAGGGTCACCTCGGGAGACAGGTAGCCCCAGTTGTTGTCCTGGTGTGCGCGGATCACACCCGGGACGCCGACGAGATCCTGATAGCGACCGGAGAGAAGTGCGGCCCGGGTCGGGGAACAGACCGGACAGTTGGCGTAGAAGTTGTTCAGTCGCATCCCTTCGCTGAACAGCCTGTCGATGTGAGGCGTTCGCAGGTCCTGGGCTCCGTAACAGCTGAGGTCTCCGTAGCCGAGATCGTCGACGAGAATGACGAGCAGGTTCGGCCGCTCGGCCAGTGCGAGGTTGCCAAGAAGCAGGACGGCTAGGAGCGAGACAGCAGCACGCATGGAGGGGGGCTCCCGGGTGAGGGCGTGATGAAGGGATCACCGCAGATCACGATAGATGAGTGCGCACGGAGGGGCGAGCGTGTCGAGGGGCGGTGAGGAGGGACGCGTTGGACGCGGTGCGGATGATGCCGCAGGATACAGAGACCGACTCGATGTTCTGACGACGTTGAGAGATGTGCCCCGGTGGAAAGAAGCGAGAGAACGATGCTCGCGGCCCGGGCATTGAGTCAGGGTGATGCGTCGGCCACGACGGTGAGTGTCTCTTGAGGCGCAGTGCTGGCGCGGCGATCATCGAAGTCCCTGCTCCACGGATGCGTGAAGCTTCAACTTCCCGGACACCGAGAGGATGTCAACGGCATGTTCCGCACGATTCTACAGAACGTCGCCTGCAGTGAGGTCAGTGTTGTACGGCTGTTGCTCGCCGCGGCTGTGCTGCTCGCGGGAGGGACGGCGATCGGGGCTGCTGATGAGACATCGGCGAATCGCTGGAATGTTTTGTTCATTGCGGTGGATGACCTGCGTCCGGAACTGGGGTGTTATGGTGTCCGGGAGGCCCAATCTCCCTGCCTCGACGCATTCGCCAGGTCGGCACTGCGATTCGATCGGCACTACGTCCAGGTGGCGACGTGCGGTGCCTCGCGGTATGCCCTGCTGACCGGACGCAGCCCCGCAGCGAGTGGCGTCACTAGCAATAACGCTGCGATGTATCAGGGGGCCTCGGCCTTGCGGCGCGAGCAACTCGACGGTGCGCAGTCACTGCCGGAGATGTTCCGCCGCAGCGGGTACCGGACGGTTTGTGTGGGCAAGATTTCTCACACGCCCGATGGGCGGGTGTACGCGTATGACGGCAGCGGAGACGGGCGGCCGGAGGTTCCCCATGGCTGGGATGCGCTGCCGACTCCCTTCGGTGCGTGGGGGCGTGGGTGGGGAGCCTTCTTCGCCTATGCGGGAGGTCGCCATCGCGAGGATGGGGCGGGGCATCAGGATCTGATGGAGTTCGTTGCCCGGGAGGATGACGAACTGCCAGACGGGCTGATTGCCCAGGCGGCCATCGAACAGCTCCGTGCGGCGCAGGAGAGCGGGGAACGCTTCTTCCTGGGAGTTGGGTTCTACAAGCCGCACCTGCCATTTGTGGCGACCCGGAGTGACTGGGAGGCGTTCGCCGACGTGGAGATCCCTGCTCCGCCGGACGGTATGAAGCCGGAGTCGGTGTTCTGGCATCAGAGCGGGGAGTTTTACCGCTATGCCTTCCCGTTCGGTCAACAACGACCGCTCGATGACGACGCGATTCGCAGAACGCGGCGGGCCTATCTCGCGTGTGTGCGGTATGTCGACCGACAGATCGGGAAGGTGCTGGCAGCGCTCGATGAGACGGGGCTGAGCGACAATACGATTGTCGTTGTGTGGGGGGACCATGGCTGGCATCTGGGGGACCAGCAGATCTGGGGCAAGCACTCGCCGCTGGAACGGGCGCTGCGCAGCGTGCTGATGATCCGGACGCCTCAGATGCGTTCGCCGGGAACGGTCTCGGACGCGCTGGTCGAGACGATCGACGTGTACCCGACGCTGATTGACCTGTGCCGGCCGGTGTTCATGCAGACGGCGTTCCCGCTCGACGGGCGCAGCCTGGTCCCGGTTCTAAAGGGTGATGACACCCCGGTGCGGCAAACGGCGACGAGTTACTGGAACGACGCGGTGAGCATTCGCACCGACCGTCATCGACTGATTTGCCGGAAGAAGGGAGAGCAACTGCGACCGGTCGAATTGTACGACCACACGGTCAAGCCAGATGGCGAACGGTTGCCGCTGGCCGGGCATCGTGCACTGGTCGACGAAATCCTGGAACTGTCGCCAAGCCGGTGATCGAGGTCCGGTTTCGGTTTGTGCTGCGGTCGGTTCGTGCGATGCGGCGAAGGCCCTGGCGGCCGGGAGCGCGTGGACTGCTCAGGGACTGGCTGCGAATGCCGGTTGGAGACCGGCATGGACCGGGGATGGGCTGACGCCGCGAACGCAGACTGACGCGCAGGTCTGTTTGTTATGGGCCGGAGTATGTCGACTCCTTCTGACGGGCCCGGGCCAGTTCGTCCGCGTTGGCAGGAATCTCGAACGATTTCTCTGAGTCCTGCTGAGGCAATTCCACTTCCTCGATGTACTCCTCGGCAAATGGGGGTGGTGCGACTTCCTGTGTTTCATCACCGTCTGTGGGCGAATGGCTCTTGATTCGCACGCGGATCGGTCCGCCGATGTGCCCCTTGCCTCCCTCCAGCGAGGTGTCGAACGTTCCGCCGGAGATTCTGGCGTATCCGGCGGGGCCTTCCGTGACGGGATCGAAGTAGATCATGCCGTGTTCGAGTGGTTTGCCGTCGAACGAGACTGTTCCCGTGAGGCGATAACGGTCGGGGTCATCGTTACTACAGCCGGTCAGACACGCCACGAGGACTGCGGTCGACATCAGGGGAATCAGTCGTTGCATGGAGAGAGCCCGTTTCTCTGCAGAGATCAAGATGTTGTTCATCGGGGATCGATGTGGCAGCGGTTTGGTCAAGAGTGGCCTGCGCTGGTGCAGGACGCTGTTGCGTGTGAGGCGACACATCGGCGGCACGAGTGGCAGCAGAAGCCCCACGTCGATCGCGGGGCGGACGCCTGCGAGCGAGACGGCTGAACAGGACAGGTCAATCCGCTATGGCATTGCGACTGTCTCTCCGATTTCGCGGCTGGCCAAACCCTTGTAGGTCACCATGTCGATGTTCTCACTGACGAAGGCGACCTTGCCATCCCACGCAACGAATTGTGCTCCGCCGGGGTGCTGGCTTCCAAAGCTGACATTGTGCCAGTTGTTGGTATAGGTGGTTGAGTTAATGGGGTTGGCTACGTTCCTGCAGCTGGCGAGAACGGTGCTGAATCCGCGGATCCAGGCGCGATAGTTATTGGTGGTTGTTGTGAACGACTTCCAGGAGGATTCTCCCACGGCAAGGGTGTTTGACGTCCCGTCGGTGATGTCGCGGACCGGATGTGCCTTGCGGTACCTCAGGACACCCTCGGTGGAGATTCCTCCGTGTGTTGTCGAGAGTTCGATGCCGTAGTTCGTGGTGCCATCCGCCATGAGTCCGATAGGACCGGAGACACCGTAGTAATGGGTCGTCGAGGGATGCGCACCGGAATTGTTCGGCCAGCGTTCTCCGTCAAGATTCCCGTGGGTGACGGTGCCGCTGGGGCACAGGAGGAGGTCGATCGGTTCGAGGATGAACTGCAGGTTGTGACGTGGTGATCCCTGATAGGTTGCGTGGTAGTCCGTGACATTGAACTCGAGCTGATCGTAGAGAGGCTTTTGTTCGATGTAGGGCAGGATCTGAGAGTGCCAGCTCATTCCGTTGCCGTTGACGCCGCCATTGGCAAATCCGCCGGGCGGGTAGACCCGGGTGTTTCCCTCGTAGTTGTGCAGGCCGATGACCAGGTTGTGCAGATGGTCCTGGCACTGACTCTTGCGCGCTGCCTCGCGGACCTGCTGGACGGCCGGCAGGAGGAGGGCCACCAGAATCGCAATGATGGCGATCACGACGAGCAATTCGATCAGCGTAAACGCCGGACGAGCGCGCGACATCTCGGCCTCCAGAAATGGAAGATGCCAAAAGGGACACAACTATCGTGCAACCTTCAAACGGCCTTGAGATGACCGTTCGACGGGCATGAATCGCCAGGGAAGACGTGAACCGGGCGGCGCTGAGCGAGAGGTCTGAGTGTCCTCAAACTTCCGCTGATCCCGAACCGCGTCCGGTCCGTCCATTATGCATGCTCGTTTTTCGAAATGAACCACTTAATTTTTGGCTGTCCGAGGATTTCCAGTTCCTGTCCCGGACGCACTGCGAGGCCGGATCGGCGATGAACAGAGGCAGGATGAAGACG
Source organism: uncultured Planctomycetaceae bacterium (assembly GCA_964624215.1). Classification (GTDB taxonomy): domain Bacteria; phylum Planctomycetota; class Planctomycetia; order Planctomycetales; family Planctomycetaceae; genus CAZUXX01. The sequence goes on along the minus strand of CAZUXX010000135.1, from coordinate 2,000 downwards.
CCAGCGATGCGGCGAGTCGACTGTCGCAGTGAGCCGGATCGGCGACCTGTTCGGGACGGTGAGGACGCTCTGCCTGTCCTGCCTGTAGAGCATTCAACAAGCATCGCAAATGTTACGCAGTATGCGTGTCGAGCATGCACGGCGACAAACCGGGGCGGCCCCCAGATTTTGATCCACTCGACTCTGTCGGAATCCGGAAGCCCGATGATCTGCGCCACTGCCGGGCGACGCTGTGATGATGCGACCCGCTTGTGGAGTGCTTTGATGGTCGCTGCTGCTCGCTGATGATCGGGATCGCGCTCGCGATGAGAGAAGAATTCTGGTCGGGATGGAGCCGGTGAATGCGCGGAAAATCCGCGTGGCTGGTACGAGAATCGCGTTCGCGACACCGCACCTTTCTTCTGCTCACTGCCCTGTTTCCCTTCTGGCACCGAGCAGCTTCCCATCGCAGAACATTTCTTCGACGAGGCCACGATGGGCCATCACGAACTCCGCTGGATGCTGGTCGGGGCGTACCTTCTTCTGGCAGTCGGTCTGAATCTTCCCCGCCGGTGGCGATTCCGGAACTGGTTCCGGCGCGAGGAGTTTGCTCCCGGGCTGAAGGTCCGGCGACCGCCGCAGGTCGAGGTGACGCCGTTATGCGAATCGGACGTGCCGCTGAAGGCAGGTCGATGCGAGAGGGGGCCAGCGGAGAGCGGGTCGTCCCGGCGGGCCGATGCGGCGTGATCGGGACGTACGACCGTTCGATTGGGGCCGCTCAGTTGGCGGCGGATTCGTGACCCGCGGGGAGTTCGGGGCCCGGGACGAGCTGGAGTTGCCTGAGTTCCTTCGGCAACGGGAATGTGACGTGTTCTTCGCGGGTGGTGACTTCGCGGATGGTCGCGTCGAAATGCTTCTGGAGATAGTCGAGGCACTCCTGAACGACGACTTCGGGGGCACTGGCTCCGGCGGTCACCAGGACAGTTTCGATGCCGGTGAACCATTCGTCATGCAGGTCGGCGGCCCCGTCGATGAGATAGCTGGGTTTGCCCGCGGCGAGGCCGATCTCCATCAACCGGCGGCTGTTGGAGCTGTTCTGGCTCCCGAGGACGATGAGCAGGTCGGCGTCTTCGATGAGGGTCCGGACAGCGTGCTGGCGGTTGGTGGTTGCGTAACAGATGTCTTCTTTCGGCGGAGCCTTGATGTGCGGGAACCGCTCTTCCAGCCGATTGATGACAGCCCGTGCTTCTTCGACACTCAGCGTCGTCTGGGTGAGGTAGGCGAGTTTGGCGTCGGGCGGGAACTCGAGCTGGTCGACTTCGTCGGGCGTCTCGACCAGCGTGATGCTCTCGGGTGCCTCCCCCATCGTGCCGATGACTTCGTCGTGGCCTTCGTGGCCGATCAGCAGGATGTGGTAGCCCTCGCGGGCGAACCTGATCGCTTCGAGGTGGACCTTGGTGACCAGCGGGCAGGTGGCGTCGACGGTCTGGAGTTTGCGTTCGCGGGCGTGGCGGCGGATCTCGGGCGAGACGCCGTGTGCGCTGTACAGAAGGAGTGAGCCGACGGGAACGTCGTCGAGCGAGTCGACGAAGGTGACGCCCTGCCGGGTGAAGCGGTCGACGACGTACCGGTTATGGACGATCTCGTGATAGACGTAAATGTTCGGGCCGAACCGCCGGACACATTCGTCGAGGCAGTCGATTGCCATATTGACGCCAGCACAGAACCCTCTGGGGTTGGCCAACAGAATCTGCATCCGTCTTCCTTTGGTCACGAGGAATCCCCTCCCGTCGACTTGCACCTCGCGGCCCAGCATTTCTGTTGAGCCGAACTGGATTGTAGGCCGCCCGGGCGTCCCGATCGACCGCGATTTGCACGCCGTGCCGGGCGCGATTGCGGTGCGGCGGTCTCAAAGAGAGAAAACCGGCGCTGGTGCATCGCCCCGGGGGTGAGCAGGTGGGCAGCGGAGTCTGTCTGATCCGCGACAGCATCTCGCGGGGGGGCGGGTTTAATCGGCAGGC
>CAZUXX010000134.1:0-8215 GCA_964624215.1 uncultured Planctomycetaceae bacterium | reverse complement strand
GGTCGCCAAGAAACTGGGTCAACATGGGAGTTCCTTTGAAACGAAGGTGAGACAGTTCTGTTCGAAGATCAAAAGGTTCGACAGGCGAAAGGTTCGCAGACCGAAGGATTTCGGCCGACCGCTGCATCGCACCGCACGCGAGGGCAGCGTTACGGGCAGGGTCATCCTGCGGTGAAGCAGGTCGTCGTCGTCCAGTCGCCAGAGGGCGATCCCGGACAGCAGCTATGGGCACCGCTCGGGAGCGGGAGATGTCTGAGAACCGGGGTGACCGAAGTCACCCCGGCCAAAGGAACTTGAAGGCAGCGACGTGCCCGGATCGGGATCAGCGACCCGGACGAGTGGTGTCTCACGCCACCGACGCACGCCCCCAACTGCAGTTCATTTCGAAAGAAGGAAATTGACCGCGGCACTCCGCGGCCGGCCGGGCCTCGCATTCGCTCGAATCCGCCCAGCCGTCATGTCCCATCCAAACTGCACGACGCATGCCATTGCCACAATCGATAGAACCGCTACACTCCTTCCAAACGCGACAGCCGTCATAACATGCCCCGGTTAGAGCGGTTATGACGGCTGTGATGGGTGTCGCGCCGACCGGTTGCGCCGGTCGTATCGTTCAGTACAGTAAACGCGTTTGCGCCAATTGCGCTAACAATCCTGATCACACGGACTTTGCTGATCAAGCGGGTTGCGCCATCCCTGCCTCGATCTACCAGACGAGCCCGCCCCGCGGCGCCCACGGATTGATCCCCGGCGGCGTGTAAGGCAGCGGGATCGGCAGTGGCTCCGGACCGTGTGGCCGTCTCGATCGAACGCCCCCTGCATACCCGGTGTGGCCGCAGCCACAGGGAGACTGGCCACAGTCGTGACACCCGCGATTCGTCTGCGCGGTCCGGCAGGGATCGCAGCCACAGTCCGCGGGGTGCGGGTTCCCGTAGTGCGGGTTCCCGTGATACGGGATCGCCGGGTGCGGCACCGCACCGTCCGGAGGGCAATCGCCCGGACACGGCTGCGGAGGCACCTCGTAAGGAATCACCGGCCCCTGGGGAATCGGTGCGGGAACCGTCTCCAGTGGCGGGCACACCGGCTTGACCGGCTCGCAGACAACAGGCGGATGAGTCTCGACACACGCCGGTCTCGACGAGATGACCTCGAACGCAATCTCCTCATCCTCGTCGTCGCAGTCGTCGCGGAAACGGGAGCCGGCCGTGTAGGCCTTCAGCCCCCCGTCGTGTCGATAGCTCCGGAAACCGCGATACCCGAACGATTGATCAGCCGAGCTGATCGCGCTGGCCACGTCGGTCAATTCACCGGTGACCGCGTCGCGCACCGCAGTCATTCCGACCACGAGCCCCAGCACCGCCAGCGTGCCAACCAGTACCAACTCTGTCGAAACGACGAATCCTGCGTCGTCCCGCAACAGAGCCCAGGACAGAGAAATCATGATGCGTGACTCCGATGCCGAGCCGGGCTCCGGAGGTGGTCGCACAGGTTCAGGGTCAGCGACGCGACTCAACGAGCAGCATGCACCGCCGAATCCACGGAAGACGCAACGACACGGCTTCGCTGCAGACGGGCCAGGTCCGCAGCTCTCGTGAAGTCCACGTTGTGCTTCTCCCGTGAATTCGCGCGGCAATGGAGTGCGGCCAAAAGGCCGCCATGGCGAGTTCTCAGGTCGCCACACACGCTCTCATTCAGACGCACTTGTGTTCGCTTGCCGGGAACGCGGCGTCCGCCTCGGTCCTCCAGTGCTCGATTTCCAGAAAAGGCAGCAGTCCATGCAAACGTTAGCATCCCTGCATCCGGCACAATCGGCACAACCCGGACCACACGACCCGTCTCGCACGATCCCTACAATCCGCACAATCGCTACAACCATCTACCGAGGCACAAGTTGAGAAGACACAAGGATTCCGCAGAAGGAATCGGTTGTAACGATGAAAGCGATTGCAGCGATTCTGAGGGTGAGCGCACCGCTTTACAGAGTGTTCAGCAATGTGAACAAAGCGGTTCCCACAGCCGCTCGACCTTGGCGGCGATGATCCCCGTCGTCAGCTTGACCGGAGCGCGTCAGCCGGTTGCGCACCACAACCGGCCTGGTCACTCGGTGGATGTCGCCCTCCAAACTGGCAACGATGGAGGCACCGCCACTCCCGAAAGCCTTCCGCCAGGGGGACAGACAGCATTTAACAAACGAGCCTGGTTCCGCGCGGCATCACCCGGTTGCGCGTCAGGCAGGTGTCGTCCACACGCCACCACCACGGTTTCGCACCGAATCCGGCCCCGGTCCGCCGTGACTTTCCCTCCCCGCCGTGACACCACCCCGACTCATCCCATGCTTGAATCGCTTCTCGGCCAGCTATCTCCCCGGCAGTTCGTCGACGAATACCTGCATCGTCTCCCACTGGCGATGCCCGGCACCGCACACGAAATCGCGCGGCTCGGCAGTTGGAAAACGCTCGGAGCCATCCTCGACAGCGACGCTCCAGACCTGCTCGTCGTCAGCCAGGGACAACGCTCGAACGTTCCCGATCCCCGGACCGTCGAACAGGCGCAGCAACTGGTCGCCGCAGGTCACACGCTCGTTGTGCGACACGCCGAGCGACATCACGACCAGCTGCGCAAGACCGCACACTCGCTCGAAAGTCAGCTCGCCGGTCCCGTCAACGTGCACCTCTACATCACGCCGCCGGGGACTCACGGATTCTCATGGCACTACGATGCCGAGGATGTCTTCATTGTTCAGTCGGCCGGAGCCAAGACCTATTCCCTTCGCAAAAACACCGTCAACCCCTGGCCGCTCGAAGAAGCGATGCCCGCCGACCTCCGCTACGAACGCGAGCTGATGCCCATGATGCAGGTCGAACTCCGACCCGACGACTGGCTCTACATCCCCTGCGGATACTGGCATCGAGCCGACGCGCTCGCCGGCGACGCCCCCTCAATCTCACTCGCGATCGGCATCATGTCGCCCACGGCGATCGAACTCCTCGACCGGCTGCGCGGGCGGCTGCTCAGCTCATTCCTCTGGCGACAGCGGCTCCCCGTAACCGGCTCGGCAGCGTCTCTCTCTCCCGAGGAACTTCGCGACCGCTATCGCGACATCCTGAAGGACCTCGCCGACGATCTTGCCCGCCAGCTCACCAGCGAAAACTTTCTGCACGCCGTCACCAGCTCGCCAGCGGCAAGGCAGCCGGACCGCGGCAACTCGTGATCGCCGCGAGAACTCTCTCACGGTTCCCTTCTCGATCCGCCCCGGGGAATCCGCGCCGGCGTTCACTCCTCCGCAGCGGCAATCGAGCCTTCGTCGACACTTTGGTCCCGCGCGGCTCGCCTCTCGTGCAGCCAGCCGTTGGCGAAATACAGAGTCCAGAACAGAAGACTCCCGCCGGCAAACCACAGCCGTGTTGATGTTGTCAGGTGGCTCTGCCGTACATAGCTCTCGATGATGGCCGCGATCAGTAGCAACCCCAGCACACCGCCTGCCGTCCGCGCCGCTTCAAGACCGGCCCGCCGCAAACTCTCGGTCCGTGTCAGTAAACCAGGCCGGAGGATGGAGTTCCCCAGCGCCAGCCCGGCCCCCCCGGCCAACACGATCGCCGACAACTCCGGGACTCCGTGCGGAAGGATCCACGCCCACATCTCCAGCATCAGTTCGGGCGATCGGGCATGCACCGACGCGAACTGCCCCAGCACGAGCCCGTTCGAAATCAGAATCAGAATCGTTGGCACTCCCGCCAGCACCCCGGTCGCCATCGCCAGAATGCCGACGCGCAGGTTGTTCTGAAACAGAAACGACGCGAACAGAAAGTGCTCCCCATGCCCCGAATCACGTCCGTGACGCAGCACATCCCGCAACTGATCCGGTGTTGAACCCGGCAATCGCACCTCACCGGGCATCGACAGGGCATAAGCCGCCCGCACATCGTGCTGGCTGATGCAGTACCCGAACACCGCTGACGTCAGAAAGATCGCCGCCGCCACGAGATGGAACCGCCCCAGCCGGACGACACAACGGGCAAACCCGACGACGACGAATCCGATCAGGCCACCGAGAATCGAACGCCGGGGCGTTACGTAAATCAGGCTGTGAGCCTGCGCCGTCAGACTGTTGAGATACAGGACGACCTGCGCATCCAAACCTCGCGTGCGGGCACGGGCCAGGTGAACCGTCGCTCGTCGATACAGCTGGTCGAGGCGGCTCAGTTCCTCAGTACCGAGTGATCGCTTCCGTCGCCGCGCCCGCGCAATCAGCCTCTCCAGCTCGCGCCACTCTGCTTCGTGACGGGTGACAAGATCCTGCATGCCCGGCCTCTCACCGAACGCGGTACAAGCGAATGACGTTCGTTCGCTCCGGCAGAAGCGCCGGTGGCACCTCATCCAGCAGCACGAAGTCACTCATCTGAACAGTCAGCTCCCCCAGCAACTCCAGCCTCCCGGTCGACAACGCAGACGAAATCACCTCACGCGCCTCGGGCATCGATTCCGTATGCGGACCGGTCACCACGTACGTCGCCAGGCGGGCATCTGCCTTCCCTTCCACCACCGCACGGATCTCTCCGCTCGGCTGCACGAGGTACCCGATGTCAGCCCCCTCCGCGGCTGCCGACAGATGATAAAACAACGCCGGCTCTGCATGGACGTAGAGCACTGCCTGCACTCCCTCGATCCCGCGCACCGGCCGCTCCCCCAGATCCTCTGCGACCACGTCAACAAGCTGCGGGACCACCTGCTCCAGCCCACGCTGATCCTGCCACGCCACTCGCGGCGTCCAGTCACGCCACGCCAGCGCAACGCCTGAGGAGATCGCGACCGTTCCGCCGAGCACCACCCCGACGATCACCGCCGGGAGGACTCCGGCGTACGGATGCGTTCCAACGAGTGCCCGGTGCGCATTCCCCGCCGCAAGCAGCCACAACCCGGTCAGCAAAGGCGCCATCAATCGCGGATACGGCGTATACATCGGAGTCGCCACCAGCAGCCCGCCAACCCACGCCACGACGATCCAGAACGCCAGCCCTCGCGCTTCCGGTCCCTCCCGGAACCTTCGCCCGATCACTGCTGCTCCGGCCACCAGCAACCCGCCCGTCGTTCCGAAGAACAACGCACCGGCACCGGTGAGTGCCACGACGATCCATCGGTCCTTGTTGCTTCGCACAGACGCCCACGCAAGCGAAACACATAACCCCGCCAGCATCATCACCCATCCCACACCGCTCCCCAGATGCTGCAGGTTCAGAAACTGTCGTCCTGCGCTGGACATCCATCCCGTCGGCCCGACCACGTACCGCGCGTGATTCTCAGCAACCGCCGCATACCCCCCGTGATTCTCGAGCCCCAGCGGCACCGGGGACCAGACCACCGCTGCAATCACGGCCATGCCCGCGAGGGCGCTCACCGCCCCCCGCACCGGAAACGGCGCCGGACGATCGAACAGGAAATGCCCCGCGACTCCCGTCGCGGCGATCGCCAGTGGCAGCCAGCCGTTGTACTTCGTCCACCACGCCAGGGCCGTCATCAGACCAGCCAGCACAATCCAGCCGATCCCCCCTTCAGCCAGTGCACGACACGCCGTCCAAACGGCCACCACCAGAAACGCGCACAGCAGCGTGTCCGTCAGCGCCATCCGGCTCAATGCAATGTGCAAGTCGCTGCCCGCCGCAAGCAATGCGGCTGAGATCCCTGTCGGCGGACCGAACCAGTCCCTGGCCGCGAGCCACACCACCGGGACCAGACACGTTCCGGCAATCACATTCAGCCACATCACCGCCTGCGACTGGCTGCCGGACAGAATCAGCATCCACTCCAGAAGCGACGGAAGCAGGGGCGGAGCGTACAGATGCTGCTGCGGAAACACTCCCTCAGGAAGTCCCGGCGGCCGGCAGTACCAGTTCGACGCGTAGACCCCTTCGTCGAAGTGCTCGACCGACAGTCGCTCGCTATGCGCCGCCCGCAGCCCGAAGGCTCCCAGCGTGATCAGCCCCACCAGGAGCAGTTCCTGCCAACCCGGTCGACTCCAGCCAGCTCGCGGTTGAGCGGCGGTCATCGCAATGGTCCGCCCGGGAATCTGTCAGCGGCACTGACCGGACTGCTGGATCTCCCGGGCACGCGCCAGTGCCGCCTCCGCCTGCGGAATCTGGCCGCACCGCATGCAGATCGTCGAGAGCTGCGCGTACGAGAATGGTTCGTTCGGGGCCAGCTCCACTACCTTCAACGCGTGCTGAATCGCCTCCTCGTTCTGTCCGAGTTGTTGCAGATACACCGCCAGCGCACAGTGCGAGTCCGAATGATTCGGATCAAGTTCCAGCGTCTCTCGCAGTTTCGCCACCGCTCCCTGCAGGTCTCCCTGCTGCTTGAGCTTGACGGCTTCATCATACATTTCGTGCGGGGTCGGCATGGTCTCGCAGACGGTTGGCGTTTCTCGGGACGTCTCGATCCCTATGGTAGAGCGCTTGCGGCAAATGTGTAGGGTCACCCGTCGCCCCCGTCGACCGGGCCCGGGACGTTCGCCTCTCTCTACCGCCCCGCCCGCAGCCAGACTCTCACCGTTTCACGTGAAACAATCGCGGCCGCGTCCTGCTCGACGCTCCCCTGTGGTGCCAGTTCCGGATCCGTCTGCCTCCTCCCGGACGCCCCCGTCACCGTTTCACGTGAAACCGCCTCGCACGCTCCGCAGGCTTCCACCTCCCCAGGGCAATCCCGACCTGCAGCAGGCCAACCGGTCTCGCAACGGAATCGGATCCGAACTCTCTTGAAAATCCGGCTCAGCGAAGCACAGAATTCCCCATCGTCGTATTCGAATGCTTGACAGACCAAGGCAGGTCGCGGAGACCGCGGCGATACGGGAACACACCTCGATCACCCCACTCCGGACCGGGAAGGAAACCCGCCATGCTTGTCCTCTCGCGTCGCCCTGACCAGAAGATTGTCTTTCCGAACCTCGACATCAGCGTCACGGTGCTGCAGGTGCGAGGGAAGGTGGTCAAACTGGGAGTCGAGGCCCCCGACCACGTCAAGGTTCTGCGGGCAGATGTCGTCGACCTGCATCAGTCTGCAAAGAAGGCCCTCTCCCGCGTCCCCGGACTCAACCCGCACGAAGTCCGCAACCGGCTGAATACCCTCAACCTCGGACTGCACCTGCTCAAGCGGCAAAACGCGGCCGGCCTTTATCAACAGGCCCAGGATACCGTCGACCGCCTCCTCGCCGAGCTGCAGGCTCTGGACAAGCAGATCCTCGTGCATCACCAGCGGGAATCAGCCCCGGCTTCGGCCGCCAACCTCCTGATCATCGAGGACGACGACAACGAACGCGAACTCCTCGCCAACCTCCTGAGAATGCACGGCTTCCGCGTCGACACCGCCGAGGATGGAGTCGCCGGGCTCGACTACCTCGCCACCCATGCACCGCCCGACTTCGTGCTCGTCGACATGAAGATGCCCCGCATCGACGGCGCACAAACCGTCCGGCAGATTCGCAGCGATGAGCGCTTCTCCTCCACCCGTGTGTTCGCCGTCAGCGGAAGTAACCCTCAGGAGTGCGGGCTGACGGACGGCTGTGATGCATGGTTCCCCAAACCCCTCGATCCCCAGCACCTCATCCAGGCCATGCAGACACACACGGTCGCCAGCTGATCCCCGGGTCCATCGCGCCCCGCAGCGTCCCGGCCTACAGGTGCACAGGCACCCACCGCTGGCTTTCCCCTTTGGCGGGAGCCTCCTGCGGTTGCCACGGCACCTCGACGCCACGGGCCCGGTAGTCCCGGACGGCCTGTTTGAACTGCTCCACCAGCGATCGCAACACGTCCCGTTCGGTATGCCCCTCGGCCGTCAGTCCGGGCAAGGTCGTGACGCGGCCGAAGACCCGCCCCTCCTCAACCCGCAGCAGGATGTGGCAGTCATAGACCGGTACCGGTTCCCGGTCATTCACAACGGGCAGCGAGTTCATCGGGTCAGGCAACAACGACATGGCAACAAGACAGAGGGGCCCCGCGACATCAACTGTTTAGGGCCTCGGCTCGACCACGTCCAGACAGCATCGACCTGAGCACGCTCCCCTTCCCGGTCTGCGGAATCCGGTTCGCCTCTCGTTTCAAACGAGACTCTGACTCACTGGACCCGCTCCCCTCCCGCTCGCCATCATCCCCGCGTGATGACGGTCGCCCCACCGACAATCGAACTCACTGTCGAGGCGTCACTCCACGGAGTGCGAATCGATACC
>CAZUXX010000133.1:3597-8241 GCA_964624215.1 uncultured Planctomycetaceae bacterium | reverse complement strand
ATTCCCCCGTGTGCGAACTATGATCGCCCCAGGCTGTCTGAACCGGGTTATCGTCTGAACCCGGCTTACTGACGTCCGACTGTTCGGAGAACGTGCTCATGCGGTGGGTGTCGACGCTTGCGTTGCTGTTGTGTCTGGTGAATTCCGTGCGGGGAGATGATCCGTCGGCACAGAAGGCCTCCGGACCGGATCCCAAACTCGTGGAGACGATCCGCGGGCTGGGCGGGAACGTCATGGAAATCGCACAGAACGATTCGCGACTCGACGTCACACTGCATCTGGCAGACAAGGACGTCAAAGACGAGCACCTCACCGCCGTGGCCGGGTTGCCGGATGTCGCATGGCTGAACCTCGCCGGGACAAAGATTACAGACGAGGGGCTGAAGCACCTCTCCGGCATGAAATCCCTGGAGAAGCTGCACCTGGAGCGAACGGCCATCGGCGACGCCGGACTGGCACACCTTTCCGGGCTGGAGAACCTTGTTTACCTGAATCTCTACGGGACCAAGGTCACTGACAAAGGGCTGGAACATCTCCACGGGCTGAAGAACCTCCGCAAGCTGTACGTTTGGCAGACCGGGGTGACGGCAGAGGGAAGGGACGCTCTGAAGCAGAAGTTGCCGGAGCTGGAGGTCATCGCGGGTCTCGAGCTCAATCCCGCCGAACCGGCTGAAGAGAAGCCGGAAGAAAAGGAAAAAGGCGAGTAACCGCAGGGGAAAGTCCCGATCCGGGTGTTGGCGCGGACGGCCCGGTTCCCCATCCTATGCACGGGATGCGACCACGTCGCACAGAAAGCGATTTGATGTCTGAGATTGTTGAGTCGGATGTCGTGACAGCCAGCCTGTACGACTATCCGAAGTACTACGACCTGTTGTTCGGTTCGGACTGGAAACCGGAGTTCGACTTCCTTCTTGGTTGCTTCGACAAGCACGCGAAGCGGACGGTCAGGCGGGTCTTCGAACCGGCCTGCGGAACGGGACGCCTGCTGATCAAGCTGGCGCAAAAGGGATTCGAGGTCGCGGGTAACGACCTGAACGAAAAAGCAGTCGCGTATTGCAACCGGCGACTCGAGCGGTCAGGGTTTCCACCCAGCGTGCGGGTCGAGGATATGTCTGACTTTCGAGTCAAACGAAAGTTTGACGCCGCATTCAACATGATCAACAGCTTCCGCCATCTCGGGAGCGAGGAGTCGGCGCGGAGCCACCTGCAATGCATCGCCGCGGGGCTGGCCCGGGGCGGCCTGTACATTCTGGGGCTGCACCTGACGCCCGAGCGGGGACCGTATACCGAGGAAGAAGCCTGGTCTGCCCGGCGGGGACATCTCTCGGTGAACTCGTATATGTGGACCAAGTCGCGGGATCGGCGAGGGCGCAACGAGAAACTCGGACTGCTCCTGGACGTCTTTACTCCGACCCGGCACGTCCGGATCGAAGACGAGATGGATTACCGGACGTACTCCCGCGACCAGTTCTCCGCACTGATCGACTCGGTCCCCGAACTGGAGGTGGCGGCCACGTACGACTTCCATTACCGGCTGGACCATCCGATCGAAATCGGTCCTCGCACCGAAGATGTCGTGTTCATCCTGCGGCGGCTGTAGGACGGGGACTGCGCTGGTGCCGCTTTGTCGCAGGCAACGTGAAAATACTGCGCCCGCAACTGCCCCCGTTTGAAGCCAGATCCCGCAGGAGGAGTTCCGTACGAGAAATGGCTTGCGTCGCAACAGGAAGTTCCGCATACGACGCATGCTCAACCGCGTCGGTCGCTCCATTTCGGCCGGGAGCCTCAGCTGGCACTCATCGAGTTCTGGGAGACACGTTCCGCTCCGGCACGCTCCCGCTGAATGGCCTGATAGACCTCTTCGCGATGAATCGACACATGTTTCGGGGCCTCGATCCCGAGTCGGACCTTGTCACCCTGGATCGAGATGACCATCAGCGAGATCGAATCCCCGATAATGATCTTTTCGTCCTGCTTGCGGCTGAGAACCAGCATGGCCTGACCTCCCTCTGGCGAAGTGTGGCGTCGAAGTGCGTGAGTTGGCGATGATGGGACGATCTCGGCGATCCCCGTTCAGTTGTCGGCGGGACAACCCTCGCGAGGCCATGACGGGTGGGTCGGGACCGGCCGGATCTGCCGAACTCGTGCGCGGAATCGCCTTTGAGGCGGTTTTTCCGTTGAATCGGTCAAGTCCGGTCAGAACGCTCAGTGTGATTGCGCGGCAAATTGGAGATGTGGGAGGTCGAGCGTGAGTGACGTCTGGTACCGGGACGGACTGCAGTTTGCCTGCACGCAGTGCGGTAATTGCTGCACCGGCCAGCCCGGTTATGTATGGGTCGACGACGACGAGATTGCCGCGATTGCCGAGGCACTGGGTGAATCGACCGGTGCGGTCCGCTTGCTGCACACCCGTCCGGTTCGCGGTCGAACCTCGCTGCGCGAGTTCGCGAATGGCGACTGTACCTTCTTTGACGGTCGTACCCGTCGCTGCCGGATCTACGAAGCCCGACCGCGGCAGTGTCGAACGTGGCCGTTCTGGGCCTCGAACCTCGAATCACCAGAGGCCTGGCAGCGGACCTGCGAGGAATGCCCGGGAGCGGGTACCGGGCCGCTCGTGCAACTGGAAGAGATCGAAGCACGACTGAAGCAGACCGAGCTTCCCCGCGGCTCGGCGTGAACCACCGTGCCCGCATCAAGTTCGGACCAGACCTCCTCGTCGCACTGGACGTCGTTTCACAGCACAAACGAAGACAAGCGGCCCCACCGCCGGGATGATGTCGCCAGCGAAGTGACGGGGTTACTTCCCCTGCTCAGGAGGAGCCCGCAGCGGACTCGGGGTCCGGTTGCGGAGGGATCCTGCCTGAAGCAGGATCCCTCACACCGCCGCGGGCCCGCACTCTACTCGATGAGATAGTTCTGCCCGCGCAGGCGAACCAGAAGCCTTTCTCCGTCGCGCTGACTGGCGAGCAGCCGGTTCTGTTCCGGATCGTTCGCTGCAGTCAACTCGAAATACTCGTCCGAGTATCGCTGGATCACAGTGACGTGGCCGTCGAGCTGAGAAGCGTCGAGCGGCTCGGTGTCGACCTCTTTCAGTTCGTCCGCCGCCTCGCTGGTCATCAGCAGGTCTCCACGCCTGTAGAGCGCGTAGTTCCCCACCTGTCGCACGTTGTCCGTCACGACAAGCGAGTCGGTTTCTGCTTCGCTATAGATCGACGCGCCGAATTCCGTGGCCTCGGCCCCGTTCAGATCACTGATTGGGGCGGCGACCGGGCGATCCGCGTTCCGCAGCTCCTGCTTCTGTGACCGTTGGGCGACACTGGAACGTCCGGAGACCTCGTCGAGTTGCTGCAGCTGCTCCAGGCTGCGCTGTGTGTTCCTGAAGAAGCTGCCCGATCCGGCAAGCTGGCTGGGCCGCGCGTTCTCATCCGCCAGGAATGAGGTGTATGGTGTCAGGATGCCGTGCTTCGTGGAGAGCAGAACGAGCTCCTTCGTCAGCTCTTCGTTGCGACCGTGCAGATCCAGTTCGTCGATGATCTCGCCGATCCGCCGCATTGCCCACAGTTTCTCGACGAACGCCAGAGACTGATTGCTGCTGTGCTCTACGAGGTCAGCGGCGAAATCGAACTTGTGTTCTTCGTCGCCGACCTTTCCCGAAATCTTCACCTTCGCCCGTCCGGGCTTGCGATATCTTCCGACGATCACCATTTGCTCTCCGGCGAACAGGTCGAACGCGCCAGACGGATACCGACGGTTGACGATGTCTCCGTCTTCCGTTTTCACCTCATCCATTTCAAAGGTCAGACTCACATCGGTGAGGACCGGCGATGCGATGCGGCTGTAAACCTTGCTCACGTGCGCTTCGATATCTTCGTTGGGTCGCACGTATTCGCTGGCACCGAAGTTCTCGGTGGCAAGGCGATCGAGCAGCCGGCTGTTCACGTCGTATCCGACGCCGAAATTCAGCAACCGGGCCCGCACCTCATTCGCTTTCTTCGCACTCGCCGCGATTTTGGCTTCGTTTCGTTCGCCGACTGTGGGCAGCCCGTCGGTCAGAAACAGCAGATAGTTCGGGCGGGTGGTGTCCTGGATCTGGTCCAGAGCCGAGGTGAGTGCTCCTTCGATGTTGGTCCCTCCTCCGGCGTACAGCCCTTCCACATAACCCAGGGCTTCTTTGCGAGACGTCTCGTTGAACGCTTCGAGTTCCGGCCGGAACGATTCGACGTCAGAGTCGTAGGCGACAATGTTGAACAGATCCTTCTCGCGCAGATTGTTGAGCACAAACCGCAACGCCGCTTTTGCCTGCTCGATCTTTTCACCCGACATACTGCCTGACTTGTCGACCACAAAGAGGATCGTCTTGGGAACCTGCTCCTCCTTCTCCGGGAGTTGCGGCGTGGTGAGCATCAGAAAGTAGCCATCCTCGGTCTTGTCCGGACGGTAGCTCAGCACGCTGGTACCGAGCTTCTTCGCGTTGACGTCGTAGAACAGCCGGAAGTCCTCGGCAGGTATCGCCTTCTCGGCCGACCACTCAATGCGGGCGATCTTCTTTTCCGGCCGCTTGACTTTGATCTCGTGACTGGGGCTGTAGACGCTTTTGATCGGCAGGGTCGATTCGATCGACCGGCGAACATCAATCTTGCCAAC
>CAZUXX010000133.1:0-3587 GCA_964624215.1 uncultured Planctomycetaceae bacterium | reverse complement strand
CAGACGAATACCGGGCCGTCCCGAGCGGAAAGATGAAGTCGGTCACCCCCTGGTGTTTGCGAAGCAGCTGGTTGTAGTGCAGGGTGACTGTCCGCTCTTCCCCGGCGGGAACCGGAAACACACTCGTCTGGAACATGCCGGTCCCCATCCACTCCAGAAGGGCCGGATCCTTGCTGGCACGGACAATCGCTTCGTAGCGCTTGCGGGCCTCGTCCCGCGGCAACAGTTCGCCCGGAAACTCCTCGCCGTTCACCAGCAGGGTCAACTGGTCGATCGCCCCGTCGTACGGTAACGGAAAACAGAACTGGACCTCCATTTGCGACGAGCCAGTGTTCCTGAACGTCTGCGACACCTGGACCCGTGCGACCTGGTCCTTCAACCGGGCATCCACCGTGAGCTGCGTCACCTTGTACGTCGAGTGAACTTCGGGTCGCGGGGGCACCCACGGCCGGGGGAGTCGCCGGGGGTGACGGGCGTCAATCAGCAGCCCCTGTCCGGAGGCGATCCCTCCCAGAAGACCGACGAACAGGAGAGTCAGCGGGAGCGAGCGGAGAGCAGACATCTTCAGCTCCTTCGGGAATTCGCAGAACTTCGTGATCCTGTCAGGATCTTCAGGATGGCTCGACACTGCCTGCGCCACCGGACGAGGCAACGGTCGGTCTCCCCCCCACGGGAGAGTGCGGAGCGATAGTGACGCCCCCATGCCATTGCGACGCGACCCGGCACTGCAGCGTTCCAGAGTTTTCTGCCAGAACGCAGTGCCGCACCGCACACGCTCTCCTTCCTTTTTACGAACGGACGGAGCCGTTTCTTTGTCACGATGCCGTCACTTCACTCCGGGAAGCTTCACAGAGTGACCTCAAAGCACAGCGTGGCGTCGCCCGGGTGATCAGTGGGGGAACGTCACAGCACTGCCAGTCCAGCGGGGGGTTGGCGAGCGGTTCCGCAGCTCCCGCAGACCGGGACGACGAGGGACATGGCCCCCGGCAGCGACCTTTCAGCCTGGGTGCACGAGAATCGCCGTCCGTGCAAACTCCAAAGGTCGGGGAGAGACGCGGGCACTTCGCGGGGCGACTGTTCGGGGAGACCCGAAGCGACGTGACAGGTTTGGTCGACGCGTCTAAAAGCCGGTTCAGTAATCGAACCACAAGCCGACGCCGACCAGCCGCTCGTAGCGATTGAGGAAGGAGTACTGCATCGACGGGCCGCTGTAGAACTGGCCACCGATGCGAAGCGCACGCTGGGACTGGTCACCGCGCCACTGCCAGCCGGCAAGTGTATTAATGCTGGAAGTCCAGCCGAAGTCTTCCCGGGTGTGGAAGTTGCCGGCGATGAAGGGTGCTCCGCGCAGTCCACACGGCTCGACGGGCGTGTATTCCGCTCCCACCTGGAATTCGAGGGGCAGCGCTCCCCCCTGATGGCCGATCGAATATCCCATTTCGCCATACAGGCGGAGATCCGGGGTCACATCGTAGGAGACGCTGGTGAGCAGCGAATCACGCACGTAGTTGTATCGCACGAAACCGGGATTCCGGATCAGGAACTCATCACCGACATGCGAGGAGATGTGGTAGTACCCCCCCTGCCAGGCCCACGGGCCGCGGCGCCAGGTCATCATCACTCCGACGCGGAAGTCGACGGCCTCGACATCGCTGTTCTCCTCGGGATCGATGCGGGTGAACGCAGCCCCTTCAAGGTCCAGCTGCCACCCTTCCCCTCCCAGAACGTGGGGAGTGCCGTACCGCAGAAAGCCGACGCGACCGCCCAGTGCCGTTTCCCAGATCAGCCCGCGATCCTTCTCCCACAGCCACGTCCCGCTGAAGCGGGACTGCTTCATCCCCGCAATGGTCGGCTTGTAGAGCAGACCGGTCGGCATCAGGATCAGGTCCTCCTCAAGCCAGCCAGGCGAAATCGTCCCGCCATACCGGGAATCCATACCCCCGTACGGCGAGAGTTCCGGTGCCAGAGGCGGCGGATTCCAGTCAAACGGCTGCGGCGGTGTGAACGCCGGATCAGATTGAGGAAGCGGCCCGGGGAACGCAGGTGCCTGATCGATCCCGGCCTGCCAGATGGCTGCCGGCGGGTTCGCGAAGGGCTGATTCTGCAGCTCTGAAGGAAACTGCGGAACGGCGTCAACACCTTCGGCGATCGGCTCAAAGCCCAGAGTCACCACAGGGGTGGGCGGAACCTGACCCGCCGCGAGGCCCAGTGGAGCCTCGCTCGCCCAGGTCAGGCTGCTCACAGTGCACAGCAGGATCCACCACCACACCAGGACGCGAATTGGTCCAGGCGCACCGGGGGAACTCCCTCTGCCACCGAATCGGGACGAAAAACGCATGGAGATGAGAGCGCGGAATCGGCCGACGGCACCAGACGGAGGATCAGCCTCACCCGGTGCGGAAGCACTATACTGCACCTCGCTCCCGTCAGGAAACGCGGTTTCCTTACAATCGGCACCGACGGTCCGGCAGATCAACCAACCGTACCGTGCAGACCCGCACATTCGGCCCAGCAGCTCCAGTTGAGGAATCTGGAGCAACTGGAGAACCCTCAAATTCTGCGAGGGATACAACAGCTGCGTCGATCCGCCGCCGGTCTGCTGGTCCGGTTACTCCCGCCGCAGCGAGCACTGCCCTTCCAGATCCGTCCCGCTCAGGAAGTGCCCCGCAAGGTAAGAGACCCGATCGAACGGGACCCGCACGGTCACCGTAACGAGATCCTGCGGCCTGGCGCGGGACAGATCGTTCTGCGGATCTGCATTCCCGGGACCGGCCTCGACGTCGATCGCAACATCGATGTCACATCCGGGGATCTTCAGCGAAGGAGACAGAAAGTCCCGGACATCCTGGGCCACACCGGCATTGCTGGCTCCGTCCTCGATGGCCTGCTGTGTCCCGTACCGTGCTCCGTTCGAAAGGAGCTGGCCGACCATCATGGCGCGTCCGAACTCCACGATGCCGAGTACCAGCAGGACGAACACCGGCAGCACGATCACTGTCTCCAGAAGCACAGACCCGTGTCGTGCGGGACAGCCGCCGCGGCAGGCGGTGCGACGATAATGTGTCGGATTCCCCATATCAGTCGTGATGCAACGAGGGCAGGCGCTCAAACCTACCACCCGGGGCATCGACTGCCGGCATTATCGACTTCCCGCCGGAAGATGTTGCCGTTTTGCCACACAGGATGCCGCTCAATCGTCGGATCTGCAACCACCGTCGCAACCGCGCACGATGACCAGGTCGGCAAGTCACTCCTGCCATCCGGTGAGATCGTTACGGCTGACACTGGTGACACTTGGTCGCCCCCATCCGGGCGGAGCCTCATCACTCAAGCGGGCCGGTTATAACGGCTGTCCAGTGTCATCCATGAAAACATTCACCCGGGAATCCCTGCAAAAGTCAGGAGTGTTCTCTCCGACACGCTAGATTTCGTCGTGGGCCCACTCGATGCGGGCAAGGCAACGACGATGAACCCACTCACTACGATTGCGCTGACGCACTATTTGAGCCGGGGCGTCGCGACACTGCTTGACCTGTGGAACAACGCCTCTCCAGCTGATTTTGGTTATCTCGCCGTGGCGGTGATCC
>CAZUXX010000132.1:0-8255 GCA_964624215.1 uncultured Planctomycetaceae bacterium | reverse complement strand
TGTTCTCCCAAACCGGCATGTCTGTCAGACGTGCTGGGCTTCCGCGTTGATAAACGTCTCGGCGAGCTTGGTCAGTTTGTGGTCGGCATTGCCTTCCTCGTCGAGGTTCTGCTGGAGGAACCGGGCGGCTTCGAGATGTCCCAGCCTCTCGGCGAACGTGCGCGCGGAGCCGTACGCCGCCATCTCGTAGTGCTCGACACGCTGGGCCGCCGCAATCAGAGCCGCATCACGTACCGCCGCGTCGCCGATGGCGTTCACGACCTCATCCCCTTCGCTGATCAGTCCCTTCATGGCTTCACACGTCTTCCCCTTCGGCTCTTGTCCAATCAGCCGGAAGACTGTTTCAAGCCGGTCGATCTGTCCTTTCGTCTCCTCGAGATGCTGTTCGAACGCAGCCCGCAGCGCTGAGTCGTGCGCCGCAGCGGCCATCTTTGGCAGGGCCTCCACGAGACGCTTCTCGGCGTCGTAGATGTCCTGCAGTTGATCGACAAGCAGCGTGTCGAGTGAGTCGAGCTCTTTACTGGTAAACAGTCCCATGATCTGACCTCCCTGAGTCGGGTGAATGGGTAAAACAACCTTCATGACTGGCCCTCCGGTGAGTCTATGGCGAGGTGGTTCGTCGGGGACCGGCGGCGGTCCGAACGGGCGGCCGGGAAATCCCGAGTGCCACCGTCGGTAGTCGACCGGTGCAGGCGATGAGTTGCAGCACTCGGTTTACAGGTACCCGTCGTGCCTGACACCATGGAACAGCCGCAGTCGCGGTGTCCGTGTCGTCGGCCTGTATGCGAAGTCCTGGAGCTGTGAAATGTTCTGGCGATGTAGGGTGAGTCGCTCTCTGGAAGCCCGGGCAAGCCGAACGGCCGCTGCGACCAGCCGAGGTGCGGCGTGCAGACAACTGCCGCATCCCCGGTGGGGACGGATTCTCATTGCCCTGGCATCGATCACGATCATGTCGACCCTGCCACTCCGGTGTTGTTTCGGACAATCAGCAGCCGACGAAGACTATTCAGCAGAGCTGCCGCGGCTCACCCCCCTCGCACCGAAGGACGCACTTGCGTCGTTCGAATTGCTCCCCGGTTACCGGCTGGAGCAGACTGCCGCGGAACCGCTGGTTGTTGATCCCGTGGCAATGTCCTTCGACGCCTCGGGACGGCTTTACGTCGCGGAGATGCGGGACTACTCGGAGCAGGAGACCGAATCGCTGGGCCGGGTGAGACTGCTCATTGATGAGGATAGCGACGGCATTTTCGACAACAGCCACGTGTTTGCCGAGAACCTGTCGTGGCCGACCGCCATTTTGTGTTACGACGGTGGAGTGTTCGTCGGGGCCGCTCCTGATCTCATGTATCTGAAGGACACCGACGGCGACGGGGTTGCGGACGTCAGAACGGTCGTCTTTACCGGATTCGGACGCGGCAATGTGCAGGGGCTGATGAACTCCCTGCGATGGGGCCTGGACAATCGGGTTCACGGAGCGACCAGTTCCGCCGGGGGACAAATCACGCGGCCGGACGACCCGTCTTTCGGACCGGTCGAGCTTCGTGGCCGGGATTTCTCGTTTGATCCGAGGCGGCTCGACTTGCGAGCCGAGGCGGGTGGCGGACAGCACGGAATGTGCTTCGACCGCTGGGGACGGAAGTTCGTCTGCTCCAACAGCGACCACGCCCAGGCCGTGCTCTATCCGGAGCATCGCGATCGTCCGACGCTCTCCGGTCTGCCGGCACCGCGGGTTCGGATCGCCGACGATGGGGCACAGGCAGAAGTCTTTCGCATCAGTCCCGTGGAGCCGTGGCGAATCGTCCGGACGCGGTTGCGCGTTGCCGGGACTGTCCCGGGTCCCGTCGAAGGGGGTGGCCGCGCGGCGGGCTACTTCACCGGTGCCACCGGCATCACCATCTACGAGGGAGACGCCCTCCCGGAGCTTCGCGGACAACTGTTTGTCAACGACGTGGGCAGCAACATCATTCACCGCAAACGGGTGCAGGAAGCCGGGGTGTCGTTTGTCGCCTCGCGGATCGACCGGGAGACGGAGATCGTCCGGTCGAAGGATATCTGGTTCCGCCCGGTCCAGCTCGCCCATGGTCCCGACGGATGCCTGCACATTCTCGATATGTATCGGGAAGTCATCGAGCATCCCAAGAGCCTGCCGCCGGTGATCAAGCGGCATCTCGATCTGACAAGTGGGCGGGACCGGGGACGGCTGTATCGACTTGTCCCGGATGACGCATCGCCCCCCAACCGTGGTCATCTCGACCGTGTCCCGTCGGTCGAGCTGGTGGAGCTCCTGGGGCACGACAACTCGTGGCAACGGGAAACCGCAGCGAGGCTGCTGTACGAGCGGCGCGATCCCGACTGCGTGAGCGCTCTCGAATCCGCCCTCGAGGCAGAGTCTCCCCTGAAGCGACTGCACGCCATGGCGCTGTTGCCGGTGTTCGATCGCCACCCGTTGCTCCTGAGTGATCCGCACCCGCGCGTGAGGGAATACGCCGCCCTCCGCGCCGGAGAACTCGACTCGCTGACGGAAGAACAGGCGATTGCCCTGGCCGACCTCGCCCGCGACAACGATGCCCGTGTGGTTCTGGTGGCGACGCTCGCGCTCCCCCGTCTGCCGGACGAACAGCGGTTCACGGTCGCAATGCAGATCGTTCGCAACAACGCCGGCGGAGACCTCGTGCGCACGGCGGCGCTTGTGAATCTGGCGACCCGCGAGACCGCCGTTCTGCAGGAACTGCTTGCCGACTCCGAATGGAGGACGTCGGAAGTTGCACCGAATGTGCTGTCCGTTCTGGTCTCCTCGCTGGCGCGGGCTCGACCGGCAAGCGACTCCACCGAGTTCCTCACGCTGGTGAGCTCCATCCCCGAGCAGGAATGGGTGCTTCGAGGTCGCATGCTGCTCGCAGCGGCACGCGCGAACCCGGAATGGAACCGCGCGCTGTCGCAGTCGCCGCAACCGCTGACCGAGGCCGTGCTGCTCACCGCGCGGACGGTCGCTCAGCAGACCGGTGATCCGCAGCGACTCCGTGCCATTGAACTTTTGTCGTTGTCGAACTTCGCGACCGACGGTGAACTCCTCAACGCCCTGTTGCACCACCAGGAGCCGCTGGCAGTCCAGCAGGTAGCGCTGCGGGTTCTCGGGCAGCTTGCTCAGCCACAGGCTCTCGAAGCGATTGTCGAACGCTGGAGTTCACTCAGCCCACAGATGCGTGCCGCCGCCGAGGAGATCGTCTTCGCCCGGGAGGCGGGTGCCCACGCCATGCTCGACGCCCTCGAGAGAGAGGAGGTCGTCCCGTCACAACTGTCTCCTTCGCGGGTTCGGCTGCTGCGTGATGATCCGAGATCGTCGATCCGTAATCGTGCCCGCTCGCTGCTGGACGAGACCACCGCGCGGCAACGACAGGAGATCCTCGAACGATACCAGAAGGCCCTGACTCTCAGCGGCGATGCTGCCAACGGTCGCGGTGTCTTTCGCAAGAACTGCTCGGCCTGCCACCGCCTCGAAGACGAAGGGTACGAGATCGGCCCGAATCTGCTGTCCGTCCGCAACCGGGGTCGCGACGCGATTCTTGTCAACCTGTTCGACCCCAACCGCGAGGTCAATCCGCAATACCTCAGCTACGTAATTCTCACCGAGGACGGGCGTTCCCATACCGGAATGATCCAGTCCGAAACAGCCTCGACGATCACCCTGCTCCGGGAGAAAGGGGAGACCGAAGAGATTCCGCGGGAGGACATTTCCGTCCTGCGAGCCACCGGCGTCTCTTTGATGCCGGAGGGTCTCGAAAAGCAGATGACCGTCGAGGAGACCGCAGACCTGTTGGCCTACCTGGACTCACTTCAATGAGCGGGTCGTCGACAGCGCCTGCCGCGTCGGTGACGTCACCGTCTGTCACTCTGCCGGCTTGAGCGGGTACTCGGCGATCGGGATGTTGAGTGACCGCACTTCCTGCAGCCGCTTCCACCCGGCAGTGACGAGATGCTCCCGCCGACGGACCTCGTCTGCCGCCAGCGTGCTCTTGCTGAATGGACCTTCGACCACGACCGGCTCGAACCGGTCATCGACAATGAACTGGGCCAGCGTGGGATTGCAGCGGATGTGACGCTCGGGGGCCGACATCAACTGCGCTGCCGCGATCTCGCCAATGACAAACCGGAGGTACAGATCGCTTCCGGAAATGTCCTCGACTTCTTCTCCGCAGACTTCGCAGAGATATCCCTGTTCACAACGTGCCATCAATTCGTCCTGCTTCGCGTCCCCGTCCCGAAAAGACATCCCTCCGAGATGCCGGCGATCGAGAAGAGGGCGGCAACCCTGTTCAAAGGCCTCCCCGGAAAGATCAATCACTCAGCCTCCCGAATCTCCGGCAGCGGAGTCTCCCGGAGGATACAGGGTGATCGCAAGGTTGGAGACGTTCAGGAGCTGATGATCCCACTCGACTAACCGGCCTCCGATCGAATCGAGTGAGTCGCCGCGGAAGGTGCCGATGCGGTCACCCGTCTTTCTGGACAATTGAAACATTCCGCGGCCGGTCATTACCAGCAGAGTGTCGTCGCCGGAGACCAGGCTGAGACCGGCTCCCTGAATGGGCAACGTATTCGCCCACTTCAGCGAATGCGTCTCCCGATCGATCGCCATCAGTTCGCGACTCATGGCGTAAAGAGTGGTATCGTCAATTCCGACGAGCATGGCGGCCCGGTCGATCGGTCGTTTCCAGAGGACGCGACGAGTCAGCGGATCCAGAGCGAACAGCACGCGACTGCCGGCTTCCTTGCAGTAGAGGATGCCATCGCGATGAATGAAACTGTTGCGGACATGCAGTGCCGTCGTCTCCTCCATCTCGGTATTGCCGTACCAGATCCGCTGCCCGGACGAATCAGCCAGGCGCGGTCCCTCGAACTTCAGCAGACTCACCAGTTCGCGCCGTGGAATATCGACCTCCAGCAGGGCTCCGTTCTCGGTCAGCACGAACAGACTGGTGCGAATGCCCATCAGAGTCGGCAACGGGTGCCGCTGATTTCCCGCCTGGTCGGCGACCATCTGCATCGTGCCGAGCTTGAGTGACCACTGGACCGTGCCGCTGGCGGGCTCGATCGCGTGCAACTGGAGTTCGGTGTGTCCCTGCCCGTGTGAGATCACGTAGAGCGTGCCCGCATGCAGAGTCGGGCTTCCCATCACGTTCTGATTGGTGAAGGTTTCGGTCAGGCCGCCACTTCCGGTGCTCCAGAGCTGCTTCCCGGTCTCGGGGTCAAGACGCTCGAGTCGGAACTGAATCGGCCAGCGATCGTATTGGTCCGGGGCCACCCGGACGACATACACCGCATCGCCCTCGGCGAGGATCTGGAAATTCTCGATGAGAATCTGCCGTTGCTGCAGACTCTCGAAACGCTGATACACCTCCTTGAATGGTCCGGTCCGCCACAGCAGTTTTCCCGTGGCCCGATCAACGGCGAAACAGACTCCAAGCCAGTTACAGTACAGGCGATGGGACGTGCAGGCAACGTCGGGGACGTAGGTTTCAATCCCGCCGTGATTCCAGATATTGGATGCGACGGCCTCGGCCATCGCGGCCTGACCGGCCGGTGAGAGAAACGGGACAACCCATACGGGCCGCGAGTTGTCTGCCGGGAGAGCGACCGGGCCGGTCTTGTGATCCGGCGAATCGGCCGACACCGCCCCGGCGGCCGCGAGGGCTTCTCGAACGATGGACGCAGCCGGCACCATTCCGGCCCCCACGCGGACCGTCTGCCCCTCAAACCGCTGTTCGAGCTGACGCAGAATTCGCTCGCTTTCGCGGCGGCGTCCGCCGAGTGCCAGAGCCGTGGCCCGTTTGGTCAGCAGCAGCGGCTCGGACAGGTCGCTTTCGGAATAATGATTGAGGATCCGCTCCCAGTACGTTGCAGCGGAGAAAAAGTCTCCACGCTGGAACGCATCGTTGGCCAGCCAGTCGGCCGCCTCGTCGCCAACGTCAGTCAGGAAGTAGTCCCGAAAGACCTCCTCCATCTGCGTATTGGGCCGCTCCCGCGCGGTGAGCGCGTCCTCGTAGAGGGCCTTTGCTTTGGCGTTGTAGAAGACGCGAAAGGCGGCACGTCCCTCAGCGGGGAGCGACACCATCTCTTCCCACAACTGCTCACCGGCCGGAACGTGCCAGCCGTCCTTGCCTGGCAGCATTCCCGATCGCTTCTCGGGATCAAGATCCTCGAGGACGCGGAAGGCCCGCTGCCAGTCGCGTCGTGCGACATAACGCTGGAAATCCCCCAGCGCGGTGACAGCCTCCTCCGACACGGGGACCTGAAAACCCGAGGTCTGCTCGGGAAGCGACAGCTCCTCGTCTGCTTCGATCGCCGCCTCCACCTGCCCCTTCACCGGACTCTCAGACGCGACGACCAGCGCCGCGGCCACGAGAATCACAAGACCAAACTGGCGGGCAGCAGATGGGTTCATTGCGATGGCGCCGACTCAGAGTCTTGACCGGAACTACACCAGTCGCGGTGAAGCGGCCGACGGGGGAACAGCCCCGTGGCCACGTCACAAGGTTATTCCGGCCGGATCGCGTACAGCGCCTCGAACGAGCGCAGATAGAGGACACCGTTCGAGATTACCGGAGAGGCGGTCAGTGTCTCTCCGATGTCATTGCCGGCGACGATTTCGAACGTGCGGCCTGCCCGAACGACCGTGACGTGCCCGTCGCGGGCCGTCAGATAGACGTGGCCGTCGACGTAGACCGGGCTCGCACGGTGCTGGGCTCCGTGCGTCCGCTCGTAGTACAGCTCCTCGCCGGTTTCGGCATCGACGCAGAAGAGCTTGCCATCCTTGCGGCAGAAGTAGACCAGTCCGTCGGCAATCAGCGGACAGGGAACATCGGGTGTCTTCTCGTTCACCCAGGCGATGGCGCCACTGGTCGGTGTGATGTCCCCCCGGACATCCCCCGGACGCAGTGCGATCGCCGGGCCTCCCTTCGCCGTCGGAATCACCAGCAGGCCATCGGCTGCCGCGGGAGTCGCTACAAAACGGAGTGTCCGATCGAAGGAAGTTTTGTTCAGTTCGGTCGGACCATTAAGCCCGCCCAGACGCCAGAGCTCCCGGCCGGTCTCGAGATCGTAGGCGATCGTATGATCCGCCCCGTGCGTGACCAGATAAGTCTGGTCTGCGCTCTCGAACAGGATGGGCGATGCGTAGGAATGTTTGTTCTCGGCAATCGCTCCGGTGATGCGGTCAACGGCCCAGATTTCCTCTCCGGTCAGTTTGTTGAGGCGAATGACCTTGCCGACCGTGTAGTCAGACCGCATTTCACCGTGAATGAGCTGCAGATAGAGAGAGTCTTTATACAAGACCGGCGTCGAACTCATGCCGAACTGGATCGCGAACCGACCATACCGCTCGGGAACATCGAGATCCCAGACGGGGGTCCCATCGGTGCGGAAGCAGGCCAGCGCGCCGGTGCCAAAGAACACCCACACATGTTCGCCGTCGGTGATCGGAGAGGGCGAGGCCGAGTTCCCTTCTTCCCCGCGGGCAATCTGATTGCCGGTGCCGACCTTTCGCCGCCACAGTTCCTTGCCGTCCGTATTGAAGCACAGCAGCACCAGATCACTGCCGTCAGCGGAAGTCAGGAAGAGGCGATCCTCCCAGACAACGGGAGTGGCGCCTCCGGGCCCGGGGAGGGGCGTGCGCCACACCACATTGCGATCGCGCGACCACTCGGTGGCAATGCCGGTCTCGCCGGAGATTCCGTTCCCCCGGGGACCGCGCCACTGGGGCCAGTTCTCGGCACTCACCGTCGTGGGGGCAATCGCAGCGATTGCCGCGAACGCAAAGAGCAGACCAGTTCGTCGATACATCGGCCAGCGATTCCGTCAGAACCAGCGGAAGGCGAAAGGGCACCCGCGACCTTTGGAGTGCCTGACGACCATCGACTGTACCGAAGGAAATCGCCGGTGAGGAGGGACCCGACGCGAATCGGTCCTCGCTGGACAGGGAACGTTCGCGACCGGTCGGCGCAGACAAACACCCCGGACAATCGTTCGATCATCCGGGGTGCCTGTTACCTGCGCGTCCCTCGGCTGGCCAGAGCCATCCCGGGGAACGCGTCTTTGAATTCATCATGAGCAGCCGATGAGCAGATTTCTCACCACATGTCGCGGGCGGTCGGCTCCTTCACGAAGCCCCATCCGTCGCAATCTCTCCGACTCGCTCCATTCGGACTGGATTTCGAGACCCGCCTGCCGAATCGCTGCAGGGGTCGGACTGTAAGCCGGCT
>CAZUXX010000131.1:6143-8261 GCA_964624215.1 uncultured Planctomycetaceae bacterium | reverse complement strand
AGAACCCGACTTTCCCGAAGTCCTCTCGCTCTCGTGGAACAGACGCTCTGAGCTGCGCTACGGCGAGAACCCGCATCAGGCAGCGGCCTTCTATGTCGAGAAGAATCCCGCGCCGGCCAGCCTGGCAGCCGCCGAAGTACTGCACGGAAAAGAACTCTCCTACAACAACCTGCTCGACCTCGACGCCGCACTCGGCCTGGTCCGCGAGTTCCGTGACCCGGCGGCCGCCGTCCTCAAGCACAACAATCCCTGCGGCTGCGCGATCGGCGAAAATCTGGCGCAGGCCTTCGAACGGGCCTACGCGGGAGACCCCGTCAGCGCCTTCGGCTCAATCATCGGCTTCAATCGCACGGTCGACCTCGCGACGGCAGAAGTCCTCTGCGAACCGAACCGCTTCATTGAAGCGATCATCGCCCCGGACTACGACGCCGACGCGTTCGAACTGCTGACAACCAAACCGAAATGGAGAGCCAACGTCCGACTGCTGAAGAACCCGATGCTCGCGGTCGCCGGCCACGCCGCTCGCGAGCTGCGGTACGTCAGCGGAGGGCTGCTGGTCCAGCAGCGTGATGATCAGCCGGACCCGGACGAAGGTTGGAACGTCGTCACCGAACGAAAACCGACCGAGGCCGAACTGCGCGATCTGCGTTTCGCCTGGATCGTGTGCAAGCACGTCAAATCGAACGCCATCGTGTTCGCCTCCAACGGAATGGTCGTGGGAGTCGGCGCCGGCCAGATGAGCCGACTCGATTCTTCCGAAATCGCCGCACGCAAGGCCGGTGACCGGTCGGCCGGGGCGGTCGTCGCCTCCGATGCCTTTTTCCCGTTCCGCGACGGCATCGACGCCGCCGCGAAAGCAGGCGTCACCGCCGCAATTCAGCCGGGTGGGTCGAGAAATGACGAGCAGGTCATCCAGGCGGCAAACGAACACAACATGGCCATGATCTTCACCGGTCGTCGCCACTTCCGCCACTAGAGGGGATCCGACGCACCCGCAGCGACACCGGCGGCCGAAGCATGCCGACGTTGTGTCGCGACTGGCCGCTGCCGCAATTCTCCCGGACAGAAATCCATGAGCACCCTCCCGGAGCTGTCGGACTTTGACTGGGATGAGTTCCGGTCCTTCTGGACACTCGACGCCGGGGTCACGTATCTCAACCACGGATCATTCGGGCCCTCTCCCGACCCTGTCCGCCGCGCCCGTGAGCGGTACACCGAGGAGTTGGAACGGCAGCCGATGGACTTCCTGATCCGTCGGTTGGAAGACCGGCTCGATCACGCCGCCCAGGTTCTCGGCAGCTTTGTCGGAGCACAACCATCGCATCTGGCATTCGTTCCCAATGCGACCTGCGCGATGAACGTCGTCACCCGCAGCGTCGACCTCAACCCCGGTGACGAAGTCCTCCTCACCGACCAGGAGTACGGGGCGGTCACACGGCTGTGGGGCAAGGTCTGCGGAGCCGTCGGCGCGGGAACCACACTCGCCACACTCCCGTCACCTGCCGTCTCCCCCGACACCATGATCGACACCATCGGCGCTCGCATCACGCCCCGAACGCGACTCATCGTGGTCAGCCACGTCACCTCCCAAACGGCGACCGTGTTCCCCGTCGAGCACATCTGCCGAATGGCACGCGAGCGGGGCGTCCCGGTCTGCATCGACGGCCCACACGCCCTGCTGATGCGGCCACTCGAACTGGAGCAGCTCGGCTGCGATTACTACTGCGCCAGCGGACACAAGTGGCTGGCAGCTCCCTTCGGGAGCGGCTTCCTGTTCGTCAACGGACGCAGGGCAGGGCAGGTGAACCCCGCCGTCCGCAGCTGGGGAATGAGTCTCTCGGGACGCCCCTTCCGCTGGCAGGATGAACTCCACTGGTTCGGCACCTACGATCCGGCTCCGTTTCTCGCCATGGTCGACGCCATCAGCTTCATCCGCGAGATCGGAGTCGACCGGTTCCGTCAGCAAACCCACGCACTCGCACGCTTCGCCCGCCAGCGACTGGTTGACGAACTCGGGGCAGTCCCACTGACAGCCGACTCCGACTCCTGGTACGGCTCGATGGTGACCTTACGACTTCCCCACGTTCCCCTCAGCGACGCCTGGCCCGGCAAGCCTCA
>CAZUXX010000131.1:0-6133 GCA_964624215.1 uncultured Planctomycetaceae bacterium | reverse complement strand
GAACAGCATCGCATCGAGCTGCCGATCATGCAGTGGAAGAACGCCGTCCACGCCCGGGTGTCGTGCCACCTGTACAATCGTCCGGAGGACATCGAACGGCTGGTCACCGCCTTGAAGCAACTGGCTCCGCCGGACATCCCGTCCTGAAGCGAGCAGCACGCCAGGCCCGCAATCCGACCAGGCGGCTGGTGTCCCGGAACCGGGTCAGAGTTCCTACGTCAGGCCAGATGCGTTGTGGAGCAAAAGTCCAATGAGCAGTGAAGCCTTGAGACATGTCCAGTCCGCCGCAGGAGCCACCTTCGCCGATCCGGCCCGTGCGCCGATCGACTATGGCGACCGGTCAGCCGAGTACCGGTCCGCACGCGAATCAGCAGCCCTGATCGACCTGACGCATCGCGATCACCTCGAACTCGCCGGGTCCGATCGCGTGACCTTCCTCAACAACTTTTGCACGAACGACATCAAGCGGCTCGAACCCGGTTCGGGATGCGAAGCGTTCGTCACCAGCATCAAGGGACGAATTCTCGCCCATGTCCTCGTCTTCGCCGGAGAGAGTGTGCTCTGGATCGACACCGGCGAAGGCAGCAGCACGACCCTCGATGGACACCTCAACAAGTACCTCATCACCGAACAGGTCAGCATCACCGACTGCAGTGCCACGTGGGGCGAATTCGCGCTGACAGGGCCACGCGCCGGTGACATCGCCGACACCATCGTTCCCGGAGCAGCAGCGTTCGACGAGTTCCGCCACGCCTCAAACGGCGAGTTCGTCATTCGCCGTTGCGATCTATTCGGCCAGCCGACGTGGCTGTGCGGTGCCGGCGTCTCTCACCTGCCCGAACTGTGGGAACGCCTGCGTGCCGGCGGTGCCGTCCCCTGTGGCGACGCCGCCGCCGAGGCCTTGCGGATCGAAGCCAAGTTCCCCCGCGACGGTGTCGATCTGACCGAAGACAACCTCGCCCACGAGGCCGCACGCACCGCACGCGCCATCAGTTTCACCAAAGGCTGTTACTTGGGGCAGGAACCGATCGCCCGCCTCGAATCGATGGGGCACACCAACCGGGAGCTGCGCGGGCTGAAGATCTCCGGAACAGAACCCCCGGCCGCAGGCACGCCGGTCCTGGACTCCTCCGGGACCCAGGTCGGAGTGATCACCTCCGCCGCAGCGGTCCCCGGCAGCGACTCGTCCGTAGCCCTGGCGATGCTCAAAAGAGCAGCTTGCGAGGCAGGAACCGCACTCACCGTCGCAGCCGGCGAATCACTCTCTGCCACGGTCTAGTGAAAAGGTGAACGCACTGGCCGCCAGCAACAGGGGCCTCCGCACCGCACCCCGGCACCCGGCTTCTGAAATCAGAGCTCTGAGATACAGGCTCACAGACCAGCGGTCGTTGCCATCCGGGGCCATCAAATGCACAAGGCCGCGGCCGATCTTGCGGTCGGCAGCGGCCTTGCTGTCAGATTGGCGAGTCCCTGCAACGCGGAGTGCGATGCGAAACAAGCGACGGCCCGGGCGTGTCATCACGCTCCGCCTGGGTGGCCGCGGCTTACGCGGATGGGTGGTCCTCCCGGCATGGGCGACTCGGAATCTGCTTCTCTCCGGACAAATGCCGGAGCGTGCGTCGGTGGACGGTCAATCAGTCGCGACCCCTGTTGGAAGAGTGTGTCGCTGTTGAATCCCCCTCACCTCGGCAAGCAATAACATCGGCCAGCGGCAGCTGGCGTCTGAGACACAATTCCCTCTTTTCTGCCTCCGCGGCAGCAGACGCCGGCACAAGCCCACTCGCCGCGCCCGCTTCCGCAAACCTCACTCGAAGTGCGGTCGCCGCAATTCACCGGGCTGCCGCACGCACGGCGTCAGGAGTGTCAATCTCCGGCGGCGCGACGTATTCTGCAGCTGGCCCGGATGGCACCACATCCGGTGCAAAGGCAAGTTCCGCGTGCGAGGAGTCCTGTGAACGAAATTCAGCTCAGCCTGCGCTGGCACTACGCGCGGCAGCAGGCAATCGGGTTCCTGATGCAGCAGGGGGTCGAGAATCCCGGGGTGCTGTCGCTGGCGGCCGGCCTGGTCGACCCCGCGACACTG
Organism: uncultured Planctomycetaceae bacterium; assembly: GCA_964624215.1. Classification (GTDB taxonomy): domain Bacteria; phylum Planctomycetota; class Planctomycetia; order Planctomycetales; family Planctomycetaceae; genus CAZUXX01. Next base: position 4,050 of record CAZUXX010000131.1, on the reverse strand, counting down.
CCGGTCGACGAGGCACGGCAGGCCGCACAACACCTGCTCTCGGATCCGGCGGCGGCACGGATGGCCCTGCAGTACGGAACGACCGCGGGGTCCGAACGGTTGCGGCGGCGGCTGCACTTCTTCGCAGACCTCGAGGGAAAGACCGTCGACGAACTCGGCATCGATGCCTCGCAGCTCATTGTCACAACCGGCTCGCAGCAACTTCTGTCGCTCGTCTGTGAGGTGCTGCTCGATCCCGGCGACATCTGCCTCGTCGCCGGGCCGACCTATTTCGTCTTCTGTGGCAACCTCGCCGGGGTCGGCGCCCAGGCGATCACCGTTCCCACCGACGGCGACGGGATGCAGCCCCAGGAACTCGAAGGCATCCTCGCAGATCTCGACGCCTCCGGGCGGCTCGCACGTGTGAAGCTCATCTACACCGTCAGCTACTACGACAATCCCGCCGGGATCAGCGTCTCCCAGAACCGGCGGCAGGAACTCGTCCGCATTGCACGCCGCTGGTCCCGCCACCAGCGCATCTGGATCCTCGAGGATGCCGCCTACCGCGAGTTGCGCTACGACGGACCAGTTCTCCCCAGCCTGTGGAGCTTCGACGACGACCACGAGCGTGTCATCTACACGCAGACCTTCTCAAAGAGTTTCGCCCCCGGTCTCCGCGTCGGATTTGGTGTCCTCCCGCGTGAACTGGTCGGACCATTATGCGACCGCAAGGGGACTGAGGACTTCGGTTCTGCCAACTTCAACCAGCACCTGCTCGCGAACGTCCTCGAGAGCGGACAATACCGGGAACATGTCGACCTTGTCTGCCGCAGCTATGCCCGCAAGCGCGACGCCATGCTCGCTGCCGCCGACGAGTTCTTCAGCGACATTCCCGAAGTCTCGTGGGTTCACCCTCACGGCGGATTGTACGTGTGGATGTCCCTGCCGCGGCAAATCGAAACCGGCTTCGAATCCCCTCTCTTTGCCGAAGCCGTCAAGAACCGGCAGGTCATGTACGTCCCGGGAGAACTCTGTTACGCCGGCCCCGTCGACGACCGGCCGCGACATCAGATGCGCTTGAGCTTCGGCGTGCAGCCGGTCGAGGGAATTCGCGAAGGCATGCGCCGACTCGCGCGCACCGTGAAGCACGTCATCTGACTCCGTCCCCGGATCAAACGACAATCCCGCAATCGCAATCCGTCACACGCCGGCTGTTTCCTGCGCAAGGCATGCCAGCTCGTCCAGCGTGCGGATCCGAATGGCAGCAATCAGGGGAGCCAGCTCGCGACCGGTGGTGATCATGCGATGGATGTCCTCGTTCGAAAAGTCGGCCGACTCGAACGTCTGCAACACGAGGACTCCCACGACCGCCCCCCGACTGATCAGGGGTACGCCGAGAAACGACTCGTACAGGTCCTCGCCCGCTTCGGGAAAGTACCGGAAGTCCGGATGAGCCGACGCATGAGTCGGCACCACCACCGGGCGGCGTTCCCGCGCCGCCAGACCAGTCAGCCCTTCATCCAGAGACATCTGGATCCGGCCGACACACTCCTGTCGCAAGCCCACCGTCCCGCCAAGAATCAGCCGCTTCGCCTGGGGATCGTAAAGGTAGATCGAGCACGCATTGCAATGCATCTGATTGCCGACCAGGCACGCGGCATTCGTTAACAGTCGGATCGGTGCTTCCTGGCCCGCGACCCACTTGGCGATCTCGTTGATCACAGCGGTCACACGGGCATCCGGCCGGTACATCGTTCTGCCTGTCTCGATTCGGGATCTCTCGACGTCCCCTCAAACAGTTCGGGGACCCGACCGGCTGCGATCGCAACCGGCGTGCCGGAACCGGTCCCGCAGACAACGTTGGCTTCACGCGAAACACCGCCCGGATTGACGTACCCGAAATCCCGCGGAATTCTCGCCCCGTCGCGCACTTCCAGACGACGCAACAGCCTCGATCCCCGGAACAGCCACTCGCCCGGGCCCCCAATGACGCGTACACTCCCGACAATCACTGCCCGATTTCTGCGCACACATCCAGATCAGATGAGCCAGCCTCCCAATCCTTCAGATCCATCCGGCCAGCCACCTGTCGACGAGGTGCCCCGTGAAGGCCGCCTGCTGGGGATCGACTACGGAACCCGTCGGCTCGGGATCGCCGTGTGTACTCCCGAGCAGTCCATTGCCAGCCCGCTGCAAACGTACGAGCGGTCGCATCCGAAAGTCGATGCCCGCCGCATCTGCGATCTTGTCGACGAATACAGCGCCGTCGGCTTCGTCGTGGGGCTCCCCCTGCATGCCTGGGGAGAAGAAGGACAAAAGGCACACGAAGCTCACGTCTTCGGCACCTGGCTGCAGACCACAACAGGACTGCCCGTGTCGTTCTATGACGAACGCTATACCAGCGCCATCGCCGAAGACTGGCTGCTCGATGCCGGGCTGACGAGTTCCCGCCGCAAGTCGCGACTGGATATGCTCGCCGCCCAGCAGATCCTGCAGTCCTTCATCGACTTCAGGCGCTCACGCGACCGTCAGCCGGAAACGGACGATCACTTGTAGAGTCCGCCCAAAGCATCCAGCAGCATCTTCGACACCGGCGTCGTGTCGTTCCACGCCCAGATGTTGTGGACGAGATCAAACATCACCAGCCCCACGAGCACCAGAAGCACCGTGGAAACCAGCAGCGAGGCGAACGTCCCCGCACCCCATTCCTGCTCCACGGGAGCATAACCCACCGGCGACGCGTACTTCTGACCCGCCGGTGAGAGGCCTTCGTCAAACACATCCTCGTCGGCGTCGAACACGTCCAGATCGTCGAGTTCGTCATCCTCTCCGAGGATGTCGTCGGCTACGTCGAGGTCGTCATCCCCGAACTCGTCGACCTCGGCAAATTCGTCGGTCTCGCTCTCATCAAGATCGAACACCCCATCGTCGAGCGAAGCCTCCGCATCCTCCAGATCGAGAACGTCGGCTTCGTCGCTGCTGCCAACAGCCGTCAACTCGAACTCACTGTCATCCGACGACAACGCGGGAATCTCGAACGCCGTCTCGTCGGTGTCCTCGCTCTGCAGTGCATCCATCATCGGCATCGTGCCGGAGAAGTCGTCCCCTTCCAGCGAAATCCCGCTGTCGGCGATCGACTCCAGAGAAATGCCGCTGTCGGCTGCCGTTTCCAGCGCGATCCCGCTGTCCCCGGCAATGTCGAGCGTGATTCCTTCGTCGTCGGAATCGAGAGCAATTCCGCTGTCGCTGGGACCTTCGAGCGAGATCCCGCTTTCGCTCGCCAGCAGCATCGCACTGTCATCACCGCTCAGAGCGATCCCGCTTTCATCCGAGAGAACCGACGCGGCCTCCCCTTCGCCCGGAGTGAAGTCCAGCGGAATGGCGTCATCATCGTCCGAGAGCAGGGCCACATCGCTCTCGCTCCCACGGTCTGCGTCGGACTTTCCAGGCACCTCAACCAGACGGACATCGCTGTCACTGCCGGCCATCGAATCGAGCGACAACTCCCCTTCAGTCTGGTCGGGAACCAGCACCACATCGCTCTCGGACCCCTGATCAACCAGTTGCACATCACTGTCAGAATCGAGCGACGCCGAGGCCACTTCCGATCCGGGTCCCACACCACTCTCGGAGAGCGGCAGCGGCGAATCGAGGTCAATCCCGCTCTCGGCAGCCAGAGCCGAACCCTCGCCCACCAGCTTCACTTCACTGTCCGACCCGAGAATCAGGTCGTCATCCGAAAAGACCGCCGAGCCGCTCGCGGCATCAACCAGCTGAATATCGCTGTCGGACGTCGCCTCGCCCACATCCCCTTTCCGGATCACCGTCGGCTGTTCACCGACATCATCCTCCATGCCGATCGCCGAGTCGGCGTCGGGGTCCGCCATCAACGGAACTTCAGGATCAGAATCGGCCTGCCGCGAACGCAACAGGTTCTGCACGTCCTCGTCGCGAAACTTCCACGCCCCGCGATCGGCAAACCCGCGGATGTCTCCGCGTTCCCGCATCCGGACGAGTTCTTCAGGAGCAACCCGCAGAACAGACGCCGCCTCTTCGAGACTGAGATACTTT